>CACWUV010000049.1 GCA_902764185.1 uncultured Eubacteriales bacterium | reverse complement strand
TACGCGGCGAATGTGACCGTATATAGCTGCCTGTGAGGCGGAAGGAGAAGAGGATGCGAGGACGGAAAAACGGCTGCCCGACCAACATTCGGGACTGGCAGATTTCGATACTGGACAAGGGCTGGACGGCCAACGAGCGCTGGGTGCGCATCCGCGGATTGCGGGTGATGAGCAGAACCAGCGACAGCGAGACCGCCGACGGCAGCGCGGCCACCGACCTGTGGGAGGAGCCCTATGTGACCAAGCGCTCGGCCACATTGAAGCTGAGCGGCAAGACGGTGGCCAACGCGGCCACGGGCGAAAAGGACGAGGGTCAGGTGATGCTGGACGCCTATGCCGCGGCCTGCGGCTGCGCGGGCGACGCGACGATCAAATTTGTGGACCCCTACGGCCACGCCATGGCGGCGGACTTTGTGGTGACGGGCGCGGGCCAGGAGGCCAACGATACCGCCTGCGACGTAAGCTGGGAACTCAAGCAGGTGGGCGAGGCGGAAACGCTGCCCTATGTGCCGGTGAGCGCGGTGAGCGTGAGCCCGGCCAGCCTGAGCATGCAGGCGGGCGGCGAGCCCCGGCAGGTGGCTGTGGGCTTTGCCCCGGAGAGCGCAAGCAACCGGCGCTTCCGGGTGAGCGTGACCGGGCGGCAGTATGTGCAGGTGTCCGACGTGACGGAGGCGGGGTTCACGGTGACGGCGCTGATGCCGGGCGCGGCCAAGGTGACCGTGACCAGCCTGAACGGCCAGAAGACCGCCCAGGTGACGGTGAACGTGGAGGCGTGACATGGACAAGGTGCTGGACTTTGACCGGTTCCTGGCGGAAAAGCGGCAGGAGACGCTGACCGTGCGGGTGTATGGGCAGGACTACCGGATCAAAAAGGAGATCCCGGCGCTGGTGCCCGTGCTGCTGGCGCGGCAGGCGGAGGAGGATGCCGAAGAAAAGGGCAAGGTGCTGCTGCAGGCGGGGGATCTGATGTTCGGCCGGGAGGCGATCGACAGCTTTTGCCGGAAGGGGATGTCGGCGGAAAAGCTGGCGGAGCTGGTGGAGCAGGTGTTTGCCCGCATCCTGGATACGGAGGAAACCCAGGTGCTGGAGGACGACGGCACCGTGGACGAAAAAAAGGGAAAATAGGCTTGCTCCAGCTGTGGGATGCCGTGGAGGCGGACTTTGCGCGGGATTACGGCATCGATCTGACGGAGCAGATGGATCGGATGTCCTGGCGGCGGTTTTCCGCGCTGCTGCGCAATCTGTCCCCACAGGGGGCGGTGGCGGCGCGGGTAAATGGTCTGCGGGACGGCGCGGCGGCGGATGACCGGCAGCGGGCCGCCGCGTTTTTTGAAGATATGCGAAGCAGCGGAGGTGAATGAGGATGGCGCTGGAGGCGGGGACGCTGTTTGCCAGCTTTCATGTGGATACCAGCGGGGTGGACCGGGAGCTGGAGGGCATTGAGAAACGGTTTGAAAGGCTGGGCCAGGACAGCGTGAGCAGCCTGGGCTCGGGCATGCGGCTGGGCGCGGCCCTGGCCCAGGCGGGGGTGAGCGCGGCCCTGTGGAACCTGGGAAACGCGGGCGCGCAGGCGGCGGGCCGGGCGCTGTCGGCCTCGGTGGGCGCGGGGATTGGGCGAGCCTTTGGACAGGGGCTGGCGCAGGGCATCCGCGGCGCCCAGGGGGAGGCGGGATACGCGGCAAGCGGCCTGGGGCAGACGGCGGCCGCGGCGCTGCGGCGGGCGCTGGATTCCCATTCGCCCTCCCGGGTGACCCGGGACATTGGCCGGGACTTTGACCTGGGACTGACCCTGGGCTTGCAACGGGGCGCCGCGGGGGTGGACCGGGCTGCCGGGGACGTGGGATCGCTGGCGGCGGAAGCGCTGCGGCGGTCGCTGCCGGGAGCGGCGGAGAGAAACGGCGGATCGGCGGCGGAAACGACGGTGCAGCAGGTGATCTATGGCATGGCGGGCGGGAGCGCGGCAGCAGCGCCCGCCGCGGGCTGGACGGAGGAATGCGCCCGGGTGATCGCCGCCGCCCTGAACGGGGTAAGCGTGCGCATGGACGGCGAGCAGGTGGGCGCGCTGGTGGCCCCGACGGTCAGCGAGCGCATTGCCCGGCAGGCCAACTGGAGGAGGAACGGAACGGTATGAGAGAGGAACTGCGCTGCGCCCTGGATGGAAGCGAGCTATTGGGCCTGGACCCGCGGCTGTATATAGAGGATATCGAGGAGCAGATCCGCACGGACGTGCGGACGGCGGGCCGCGCTCTGGGCGGGAAGGTGCTGTGCGGCCCGGTGGCCCGGGAAAGCCTGACGGTGACCCTGCGGTTTCTGATCAAGGAAAAGGATCGGGCGGAGCGGGCGCGGATATTGGCCCGGGTGAACGGCTGGGCCAAGCGGGGCTGGCTGACGGTGAGCACCCGGCCTTGGCAGCGGCTGTACGTGGTGTGCACCCAGCCTGCCGACGGCGCGTCCCTGCGGTGGAGCGAGCCGGCGCGGCTGGTGTGGACGGCGGCGGACTGGCCCTATTGGATGGGCACGGCTCCCTATACCGTGGCGGTGAGCGGCGAATCGGACGCGGCGTGGCTGTGTCCCGAGGGAACGGGGGATTACTACGCCGAGGCGGAGCTGGTGAACAGATCGGGCGACGTGATCGACGAGATCAGCTTTTTCTATGGCGGCGGCGAGAAGATGGCCTTTTCGGGCCTGGGGCTGCGGGACGGCGCGGCCTTTCGGCTTTTTTACGATGAAAGGCATCTGCTGCGGGCGGAGGCGGACGGCGTGCCGGCCCTGCACTGCCTGTCGGCGGACAGCCAGGACGAGATCCGCCTGCCGCCGGGCCGGAACAGCGTGATCTATTACGCGGACGGGCCATGCAGCGGGAAGATCTGCGCGAGGGGGATTTTTGAATGACGGAACAGGTGCGGCTGCCGAGGCTGCTGCGCAGGGAGCTGGACGGCGGCGGAGGGCTGAAGGAGGCGGGCCGGCTGCATCCCACGGCGCTGTGGGCGGAAATGAATCTGTATCCCCTGAGTCGGGCAGGCATGACGCTGACGGAGGATGATCTGCCGGTGCGGATGCACGATCTGGTGGAGATCTTTGGACAGAATGGGTCCCTGGGGATCTTTCGGGTGGCGGGCATAGAAACGGGCTATGGGCGGCTGCGGCAGGTGCGGCTGAACCACGCGCTGGACATGCTGTCGGACGTGGTGCTGCGGGAGGAGTGCGCGGCGGGGGCAGCTGCGGCGCTGCTGGGACGCATCCTGGCCGGACAGACCGAAACGCTGGCGGGTCGGCCCTACTGGACGCTGGGCACGGTGGAGGACGCGGGCAGCCATCCGGGCTGGGAGGCGTGCAGCAACGCCATGGAATGCCTGACGAGCCTGGCGGAGGCGGCGGAGGAATATGACTTTTCTTTTGATTTTAATACGTTTCCCTGGCGGCTGAATTTTAGGCGGCGAAGCGAGAATGTGATGAGCGAATTCCGCCTGCCCCGCAACGTGGAAAACTGCCGGGTGACGCTGGATGACGGGGACCTGTGCACCCGGCTGTATCTGTCGGTGGAGAGCAGCCGGGAGGACGCGGACGGAGAGCAGACCACCGTGACCCAGACGGTGCACAACGATCCGGCAGGTCAGGCGACCTGGGGCGTGGTGAGCAGGAGAGCGGGCATCCGGACGGCGGAGACGCCGGACGTGGATGCGTGGGTGCGGCGGTATTTTGCCCGGCATCACGAGCCGACGGCGCAGATTGAGATCGACGGGACGGAGCTGAACCGGCTGACGGGAGAACGGCTGGACGAGGTGTGCCTGGGGCGGATGTGCCGGGTGGCGCTGCCCGATTACGGCACGGCGCTGTGTCAGCGGGTGGTGTCGGTGAGCTATCCGGATCTTTTGCGGGAGCCCCGGCGGGTGCGGGTGAGCCTGACCAACAAGCGAGCCAGCGCGGAGGGGCTGTTTGCCCGTCTGTCCGGCCGGACGGCGGGCATGGAACGGCTGGTGAAGGACAGCAGCGTGAAAATCACCAACAACCGCTACAGCCTGGTGCGGCAGGATCGGCACATCACCGAGCAGGGGGAGATTTTGCACGCGGCGGGCCTGGAGATCGATCCCCATGGGGTGTGGATGTTTGCCTCGGAGCAGGGTGTGAACACGGCCCTGGGCGCGAAATTCAGCGTGCAGGCGGGGGAGATCAGCAGCGTGGTGAGCAAGACCGGCATCAACAACATCACCGGCCAAAGCGAGACGCTGTACAGCATGATAAGGCAGGACGAGCAGGAGATCCAGCTGCGGGCCAGGACCATTACCCTGGACGCGCTGAAAACCACGGTGAATAACCTGATGACCGGCGTCACCACGGCCCAGAGCATCCGGGTGACGCGGCTGGTGGTGAAGGGCAGCGGCTGCGACTGGTTTACGGTGAAGGCCAATAACGGCATCTTCCGGCTGCTGGGCACCTATGAAGAGTGAGGAGGGCGACATGGAGCAGGAAACGAGGAAACGGCTTTCCGGCGTGCTGTTTACCCTGGGGCTGGTGCAGGTGGCGGGCAAGGACAACCTGGACAGGCTGCTGGGATGCATGCAGATGCTGGAGACGATGCTGAAGGAGGCGGAGGATGGCAAACAAGATCCGGCTGCGGGATAACACGAAGTACAGCGTGGCGTGGTGCGGCGCGGCGGACGGCGTGCTGAACGTGGAGCTGACGGAAAATATAAGCATCACCGATGCGGCGGCGCTGTTTTCCGACGCGGCCAAGACGGCCGCCATCGCCTATCTGATCAACGGGACGGAGACGGCGGTCTTTGAGGACTACACCACGCTGCTGGAGGTGCACCGGGACCGCTGGAACGGACGGCTGCTGATTCAGCTGGAAAAGGCGGCGGTGACGGACATGATTGGGGAAATAACGTTTGAGCTGATCGGATATGAACCAGCAGAAGAAGGGGGAGAATAAGACGTGGCGCAATTTGAAACATGGCTGAATGTGGACCTGAAAAAGCCGCTGCGGATACACACCGTAAACGGAACGACCTTTTGTCAGGACAGCCGGGGCAACCTGCTGGGCGCGCTGGTGACGGACGGCGGCGTGACGGCGGCCCTGTCCGGCAGGGTGCTGGGCTATTGCCTGCGCTCGGACGGACAGACCGTGGTGGTGACAGGCCAATGCCAGCAGAACCGGGCGTGGATTGAGCTGCCGGAGGCGGCCTATGCCGTGCCGGGCCTGATGCAGATCGTCATCCGCCTGGTGAGCGGGGATCAGAAGACCGTGCTGGCGGCCTTCCAGGTGTCGGTGCAGCGCACCACCACGGATGTGCTGGTGGACCCCGGCCGCGTGGTGCCCAGCCTGGAGGAGCTGCTGGCGAAGCTGGAGGCGGTGGACGTCGCGGCTGTCCGGGCAAGCGAGGCGGCGGTCAGCGCCCAGGGTGCGGCGGAGCGCATCGGCACGGTGATGAGCTATCTGGCTCCGCCGTACAGCCAGACGAAGGACTACGCCGTGGGGGAATGCATGGCCTACAACGGCAAAATCTACCGCTGCAAGCAGGCATTTGAGGCGCTGGAGCTGCTGATGATGGACGAGAATGGGGACCTGCTGAACATCGAGTGGGAGCAGGTGACCGCCTGGGACATGGCCGAAGGCGCGGCGGAGCAGAAGGCGCAGGCGCTGATCGGCGGCATGACGGCGGCGGCTTCCCAGGTGACGGGGACGCCCACGGTCAGTGTGACCACGTCCAGCGGGCATTATCACCTGGCCTTTGGAATACCCAAGGGGGACAAGGGCGACAAAGGCGACAAGGGGGAAAAGGGCGACAAGGGAGATAAAGGCGACCCGGGCGTGCCCGGCCCGACGGGCTCCCAGGGTGTGAGCATCGCTTCCATCTCTTTGGAGCATGTGCTTTCCGGCACCACGGAAGAAGTGCTGTTTATGGGCGGAAACGAGGAGATTCCCCCGTATGAGGCGGGATACTATTATTGGTCGCGCACCAAAACCACGCTGACGGACGGCACGGTGATATACGGCAGGCCGTATCTGAACAAGGCCCTGAACGACATCTACGGGGCCATCGCGGAGATCGGAGCCGCTCAGGAAGCCGCGGGCAGCGAGACTGTGCAGGCGATGGTCCGCGCTCTTCCGCAAAACACCGTCACCGGTCCGGAGGCGGCCTTTTCGGGCGCGGTGGAGGACGTGCCGGTGGATTCCCTGGTGGTGGAGATCAAGCCGTTCCAGGCGGGCGAGGGCGTGCCCAGCAAGCAGAACGTGCGGCCTCTCAGCGGCTGGTCCGGGGTGACCGTGCACGTGCCCACCCAGGAGCCCTTGACGGAGGAATGGCAGAAGCTGCGGGCTTATGGGCAAAGCAAGTATCCGGTGGGTTCGGAGATCACCATCGGGCGGTATGACGGGAAGGACCTGGTGTGGCAGGTGGCGGACTACGGCAGCAAGCTGGACCCGGCCACGGGCAAGGTGCGCCCCTGCGTGACGCTGATGTCCAAGATTGCGGTGCAGAACATGCAGTACAAGGCAAGGGAAGCGCTGTACTATGTGGACGAAGCCGTGTTTCCCTCCGGCATGCCCGCGGGCACCTATTACTTTACCTTGGAGGGGAAAAAGGGCGTTTATTCCAGCGAAAACGGCAAGAATTTTCAGTTTACGCTGAATGCTGACGTGCCCGTTGGCGGCCAGCTTGTGTTCGCCGCCCATCCCGACAATAAGCTGGAGGGGAGCGCGCTGGAAGTCTTTAACAGCGTGGGCGGCACGGCGCGGGCGCAGCGCGTGGTGCTGAGCGTCGGCAGCGAGGGTACGTATCTGGGCGCCACCGACGGCAATACGCCCAATATGAACTACGGCAGGCGCATATTCTACGGCAGCAATAATTACGGAAACAGCGATGCGCGGCAATGGATCAACAGCGCGGCTGCGGCCAATCAATGGTGGCGCCCGGCCAACAAATTCGATCGACAGGCGAACACCTACAATCTTCCGGGCTTTCTGACCGCGTTCAGCAGCGACTTTGTGGCGGCGGTGGCGCAGACGCAGATCGCTTGCGGCAGCAACGGTGTGTATGAATTGCCGGGCCAGGAACTGAATGCGGAATATACCGTGCAGGATAAATTCTTCCTGCCCAGCAGAGAAGAGGTGGGCCTGGGCGCGGAAGGCACGGAGAGCCAGGCGTGGGCGCTGTATGGCGGCGCATACGGCAAGGAGCCGCTGCGCAGAAGGGATCAATATGGCACCCACGCCGGGGTTTTGCTGCGCTCCTGCGTGAAAGAAACGGCTGAACAGGGATACTGCATTAATAACACACTCAAAGCCGAGGCCGTTGACGCCGCGGTCTCTACGAGCAAATGGGTTGTGCCCGCGTGCATTCTGTGGACGGACGTGGAGGAAACCTTCCAGTATGATTTTTCCGAAACCGCCGGCACCATCTATGGCGGCGTGCTGGACGTGACCCGAGGATTGCTGACGGTGACCAAGGCCTATATTGAGAGATGGAACTATACGACGCTTCCGGGCGGATGGATCTCCAGCTCGGCGGTATATGATGCAAGCTACAAGCCGCTGCCCAACCAATATGACCAGGTGGTGTACGACCTGTATAAACCCGTGACCTACACGCTGACGCCCCATGAGGTCAAGTGTCTGCTGGCGAACAACCGGTTCTGGTGCGACGCCGGAGATGTGACGGTGAAATACCGGATGACCGTGGAAGCCTGCGTGGATAAGAAGCTGGCGGAATGGAAGCAGGAGATGGAGGCCGCAGCCGCCCAGGAGGGAGGCGAGTAAGGCATGATGACCGCCCAGCAGCTGATCGCGGCCTTTCAGGGCTATCAGATTGCCGACGGCTATATTCCCAATACCAGCGGCGAAGTGTGGACGGCGGAAAAGCAGGCCAAGGCCACGGCGGAGACCGTCAAAAAATATGGCGTCCGGTGGATCGGCCATCATGTGGAGGATTGCAGCGGGGCCTTTGTGCGGGCGTACAGAGAGCGGGGCCTCAGCATCTATCATGGCTCCAACCGCATTGCCCGGGAACATGTCGCGGAGCTGCTGCCCATGGAGGCGGCAGCCCCCGGCATGGCGGTGTTCAAGGCGAGAAAGCCCGGAGAAAAAGGCTACGCCCTTCCGGCGGAATACCGGAAGGGCGGCAAACGATGCAACGGCGATCTGAACGACTATTATCACATCGGGCTGGTGGACGCGGACGGGCGGCATGTGCTGCACTGCGCCAACACCCGGGAGGGCTTCCTTCGCAGCGGCATCGGCCAGGACTGGCACGCGGCGGCGAAGCTGAAGCAGGTGGAATACGCGGCATCCGGCGAAGGGCTGGAAAAACTGCTGCGGACGGCGCGGGAGGCCATTGACGAGGCGCTTAAGCGGATGGAGGAGAAAGGATGGAATACCTGAAGGAAGGCGGGCTGCTCTCCGCTCTGCTGACAGCGGCGGGAATCGCCGCGCTGCTGACCGCGCTGTGGAAGGGCCTGGAGGCCTTTCGCGGACTGACGGGGGACAGGGAGCGCCGGGAGAGCCGGGAGCAGATGCGGGAACTGCAGATACGGATGAAGAACTGCGAAGAAAGGCTGCAAAAGGGCGATCTGCGCTTTGAGAGCACCCGGGGCGACCTGACCCAGACGCTGACGGTGCTCAATGCGATGCTGATGCACTTTATCAGCGGCAACGACCACCAGAAGCTGCGGGACGTGAAGAAGGAGCTGGACGATTACCTGACGGGGAGATGAGAAAATGCAAAAACAGGATTGGCTGCGCAAGCTGATCAGCCGCAAGTTTTGGATGGCGGTGGCGGAATTCGTCACCGCCCTGCTGATCTTTTTGAAGAAGGACGCCAGCGCCGCCCAGGAGATCGGCGCGCTGATCATGCTGGGCGTAACGCCGGTGGCGTACATGTTCGCCGAAGGCTGGACGGACGCGAAAGGGGAAGGGGAGTAAAAAAGGAAACGGAAATTGGCAGAGGAAATTAATAATTAATAATGAATAATTAATAATTTTATATAGTGAAAAAAGCTGCCCAGCAAAAGGAAAATGTCCTCTTGACGGGCAGCTTTTATCAAACACTCTAAAATTATTCATTATTAATTATTCATTGTTCATTCGCTGATAAACTTCTGTTTCCAGCACAATGAAACCCGAAAAAAAAAACGCCATCCGGCAGCTTTGGCCGATGGCGTGATTAGGGAATCTCTGATTCATTCGACGGCACGGCTGACGGCGTCTTTTATGCGATCTGCAGCGCATAAAAATCTCGATTCAGCCTTCGGCTCCGGGGCCTGCCGGCCCGCTCTCGCTAAAAATATGTCCGTCATCCGACCATCTCATTTTATCAGAGCTTCCTTAGCGTTTGATTTCCCTGTGATGGGGATGGAAGATGCCGTCGAGGGCATCGATGGCCCTTTGCAGGGGCTTTTGGTGCTTTTTGACGGTTTTGGCGGCCTCAAAGGCGGCGCGGCGGAAACGGAGCTCGTTGGGCTCGCGGCGGACGGCTTCGCGGTAGCTATGCAGGGCGGTGTTATAGTGGTGCATTTGGGTGAGGATATTGCCCTGGATAAAATGCCACTCGGCATCCCGGCGCTCGGCCCGCATGAGCTGGCGCATGGCGTTTTCCAGACGGCCCTGCTCCAGGAGCTTCTGGGCCATGTGCTTGGCGTCCTCCACGGGGACGGAATTGAAGCCCACCTGACGCTGGGCGGTGATGCGCAGGGCTTCTTCATAGGCCAGGTTCAGCCGGATCAACTGCTCCTGGGCCTCTTCCTGCTGTTCTTTTTCCTGAAACTGGTCGGGATGGCAGCGCTTGACGCTGCGGCGATAGGCGGCACGCACCTGGGCCTCGTCGGCGTTCATGCTCAGGCCCAGCACTTCAAAGGCGTTCAAGCAAAAGGCCCTCCTTTCCCAACAAAATCAAAATGCTTATGCTATCATCAAAGGGGCGCGCGGGTGATCTCGGCTCCCAGGGAGCGGAGCTTATCTTCGATATGCTCGTACCCGCGCTCGATATAACCGGGCTCGTAAATTTCAGTGACGCCCTTGGCCATGAGACCGGCGATGACCAGCGCCGCGCCGGCGCGCAGGTCGGTGGCCGTGACGGGCGCGCCGTAGAGATCGCGCACGCCCTCGATGATGGCGGTTTGCTCCACAATGCGCACCTTGGCGCCCATGCGCTGCATTTCGCCCAGGTGCTTGAAGCGATTTTCAAAGATGGTCTCCAGCACCACGCTGTCGCCGTTGGCACAGCAGAGCATGGCGCTCATGGGCTGCTGGAGATCGGTGGGAAAGCCGGGATATTCCTGGGTTTTGAGGTTGACGGCGCGATGGGGACGCTCGCTGCGCACGCGGATGGTGTCGTCCGTATCGGTGACGGAGACGCCCATCTCCAGCAACTTGGCCGTCAGCGCTTCCATATGGGTGGGGATGCAGCCCCGGATGGTGACGTCGCCATGGGTGGCGGCGGCGGCGATCATCAGGGTGCCGGTTTCGATCTGATCGGGAATCACACTGTAATGGCTGCCGTGCATGTAATCCACGCCGCGGATGCGGATGGTGTCCGTGCCCGCGCCGCGCACGCGGCCGCCCATGGAGTTTAAGAAGTTGGCCAGGTCCACGATGTGAGGCTCGCGGGCGGCGTTGTGGATGGTGGTGTTGCCATGGGCGCGGGCGGCGGCCAGCATGACGTTGATGGTGCCGCCCACGGTGATGCGGTCAAAGAACACGTCGGAGCCGATCATGTTGCCCTTGGCGTAGATCATGCCGCCATAATCGTCCACCTGCGCGCCCAGGGCGCGAAAGCCCTTGACGTGCTGCTCGAAGGGACGATTGCCGATGGCGCAGCCACCGGGATAGCCCACCTCGCACTGGCCGCAGCGGCCCAGCAGCGCGCCCCACAGATAATAGCTGGCGCGCATGCGCTGGGTGAACTGGTAGGGGACGTGGAAGGAGCTGACGGGCCGCGGGTCCACGCTCATGCGGCGGGCCTTGGGCTTATAATCCACCTTGGCGCCCAGCAGCTCAAACATGTCGCGCATCACATGCACGTCTTCAATATCGGGCAAATTCTCCACCACGCAGGGCTCATCGCAAAGCAAAATGGCTGGCAATATGGCTACGGAGGTGTTTTTGCCCCCATACACGCTGGTTTCGCCTCGGAGCGGATTTCCGCCTGTGATCAGCAGCTTGTAGCGATCCATGCTTTCCCCCATTGAAGTATCATCAAACAGGCATACAGCATGTATGCCATTGATTAGTATAGCATATTTTGACGGGATATGCAACTGATAGTGATTTTGGAAAGAGGGGAAAACAGAAACTGGCAGAGGAAATTAATAATTAATAATGAATTATATAGTCAAAAAAAGCTGCCCGGCAAAAAGAAGAATATCCGCTTGATTGGCAGCTTTTATCAAACACTCTAAAATTATTCATTATTCATTGTTCATTCGCTGATAAATTCTGATTTCGCTTTCAAAGTGTATTTGGCCTCAGCCGTTGCCTTCCCACAGATCGCTTTGCAGGACGAAACCATATTCGCCGGTGGCAGGAAACCAGACGTGGTACCATTCATCGCCAATGACGCCGATGACCTTCATGGTGTAGCCGGTGGCGCTCCAATGGAGGGTGTATGCGCCGGGCTGCGGCTCGGTATAGACTTTCAGGGCTTCGCCTGTGCTGAAGAGGTTGGGCATGGGACGCACGTCCAGGGTCAGCGCGGCATCGGCGCGGCCGCAGGTCAGGAATTTCTTCATCATCCAGCCGCGCTGTCCGCCGTCTGTGATCAGGCCGATCATCACCTGAGACCAGTCGCGGGACTCGGTATCATTGAGGATCAGCACAGGCGTGCCGGTGTAATATTTGCCCTGGGACAGGCTGCCCTTGTCGGCCCGTTCCCGCAGGTGCAGACGATCTTTGGGATCGGGATTGGCGACCACGGCGAAGCGGCTGGAATCCATGCGGGCGGACGCTTCCTCCAGGGTGCGGGGCAAGGCGTCCCAGTCGATTGCCGTGATGTCGCTCCAGGGATGGTCGCCATAGAGAATGGATTGGGACATGACGTCATTCCATACGGTGCGGTCCCCGAAAAACAGGAAGCCGTCGGATGCGGCAGCGTCGTCGTAGATGTACTCCAGACCGGCTGTGTTATCGTTCAGCAGCTGAACGGTGACGCAGCGGCCATGAATCCACAGGCTGTCGGTGAAGTTCTCCACGCCCAGATAGGTATCCTCCGGCAGCGGCGTGCTTTCGATCAGGCGCGGCTCCCGATGGCTGGCGTACTCGCAGATGACGTAGCGCTTGGTGCCGTCCGGCTTTTGCACCAGGAAATGCAGCGCGCCGTTCTTGACCAGGCCGTCCAGGTAGGCGCAATCCGGCATCAGCGCGGTGGCGGCTTCCCGCAAATAGGTATTGAGGGCGAACCACCATTCGCCGCCGTCAAAATCGAAGCAGGGGAAGCGGCTCAGGTTAAAATCCGCCAGCCGGATGCAGTCGCCCAGCCAGGCGGCGGGATAATATTCATAGGTGCTGCCATAGGGGAGCAGATTGTCATTCTCGTCGCTTTCCGCGTAGGAACGGATGATCTCTCCGCCGTGGGCGTCATCCCACCAGGTGGCGTATTCGTGGGTATAACCGCCGGAACCGGAAACAAGCACCCGCACGTCCACCGGGCCCCAGGAGCCGTCCGCGCTCCGGGCGCTGTGAAAGTGCAGGCTCGCATTTTCAAGAGGATAAGTCCAGTAGATCGCGTCGCCGTTATCCAGCCAAAGCGTGGGAAGGGCCTCGGCCGGGATCAGCGCCGAGGGGTTATTGACAATGATCTGCCAGACGCCGTCTGTGGCTTCCAGCACGATGAGGCGCTGGACGCCCTCCGCCTCGGCAAAGCAGGCGGCAACATTGCCGGATTGCTGGAGCTGCACAGGCTGGGACAACCCCGCCTGCCGGAGAGCGGTTTCGATGCCATCCGTATCGGCCAGGGCCGCCGTCGCGCACAGCAGCGCCAGCAGCAGGCAAAGCATCCATTTTTTCATTTGTGTTCTTCTCCTTTTTGGGGTGTATATAGAGCCTCCCTGATGGTTCCGATCATAGAACGATCAGGGAGGCTGTTTTGTTGCAATTACTGGAAATAATTATTTTTGATGCAGCCCGTCGCAGGTATCGAACCACTCGCACACCTGGCAGCAGGCGGGCATTTGGCCGTGGGCCATCATGTGCCGGTCGATGAGGTCGCACAATTCCTGCCAGGAGAGCCATTGGCCGCTGCGCAGGTTGCAGGCATCCGCCACGGCGGCGTCCAGATACCGCACCTTTTCCTCCGTTTCGCAGGCGTAGTCCACATCGTGGGGACAGGCCTGGCACAGGGAATCCCGATGCAGGATGATCTGCACCATCTGGCGCTGGCCGCTGTTCAGCCGACGGTGGATGGCGGTCATATTTTCCACAAAAGCCTCGTCGTAACCCTTGCCCACAAAGTGCCGCAGGCACAGCGCGTGGTGGGGGCGCAGGCGGATAATGGTTTCTTCCATGATCGCGCACGTTTTCCTTTCTTTGTTGCACAAAAATGTCCTATATGGTTTAATATTTCTTTTTTTTCTATATTATATGCATAATATCCGTCCTTTGTCAAGATGTATTGCCGAAATGTTAAGAGTTCATTAGAAGGGTTTCCATTTGGGGGGAAACGTGTTATAATAAATCAAACCGTATAGCAACAAAGACTGACTATTAAAAGTCAAGCCCCCGAGAGGAGGAAATTGCAGAAAATCTCGTAACCCACCGCCGCCCTTGACAAACAGCATTCAAGC
>CACWUV010000048.1 GCA_902764185.1 uncultured Eubacteriales bacterium | reverse complement strand
TCCAGCGCTTGAATGCTGTTTGTCAAGGGCGGCGGTGGGTTACGAGATTTTCTGCAATTTCCTCCTCTCGGGGGCTTGACTTTTAATAGTCAGTCTTTGCTGCTCCTGTCCTGCGCGCTTGCGGAGGGCAGCTACACTGCCCGGGTGGGCGGGGTTCCGCTGCTGAACGTGCGCTATGACGAAAGCGCCTTCCGGCTGGATACGGACAGCTATCTTTCCTCCAGCCGGGGCAATCACACCTGGCTGGCCATGTTCTACAACGGCAGCGCCTCCATCGAGCTGGCGGCGGACCGCTATGACGACGTGGGCGCAGCCGACGACCTTGGCAAGTACCTTTGCGCCAAATGGAACGGCACCCTGGTGGAAACCACCGGCGGTTCCCTCCCCTTCGTGATCCTGTCGCTGAATGGTCCCACGGGACAGAGCTATTGCGCGGCGGCGCTGATCCAGGGATATGTGGTGCATTTTGAAATTTTCAGCTACGGCGGAACGGAAGGATTGAACACGCTCAAGCAGCTGTTAGCCGGCGTGAATCCATAAAAAACAGGCGGTTTTGATGCCGCCTGTTTTTTCTTATATTGATCTCGTGCAGAATGGGACGAACAGAAATTGGCAGGAGGAACGTTGAAGGCCTCCGCGGCCTCCAAACCTCTGCGCCAAAGGCCCGCTTGGGCCTCTGGACTCCATTCAGGCGAACCAGCCTGATTGCATTTTCAAGCACCTTCCGCCAGTTGATAGCATGGGCTTAACCTGTCATGTGCTCCAGAAATACGCCGCAACACAAAAGATGACCAGAAACGAGCAATCCCGAAAAAGCCGGGAGACGGCAGATGGAGCTTGCTCCGATCTGACGGCTCCTGTCTTTTTCATTGCCCCAGACGGCTCTTTGCAGGCTCCAATGCTAAACTGTCGGAAACTGCTTGAAAGCGCAACCAAGCCGGTTCGCCCACTGGGATGCAAGGGATGAAATCCCTTGCCGCAGGATTATAAGGGCCGCGAAGGCCCTTATCGTTCCCCCGTCAAATTTCTTTTTTCCAGTCCGAACTCAAATGAAATATCATTCGTTTTCGGCATTCTCCACCGTGACCTGATAGGGCACGCCGTCGAAGGTGATGGTTTCGGGGAAGGGCTTGTCCTCGGTGTTGGGATAGAGGCTGATGCCGGACTTGGCAAAATCATCCCAAG
Organism: uncultured Eubacteriales bacterium; assembly: GCA_902764185.1. Taxonomy (GTDB): domain Bacteria; phylum Bacillota; class Clostridia; order Christensenellales; family Aristaeellaceae; genus SFMI01. The sequence goes on along the minus strand of CACWUV010000048.1, from coordinate 12,607 downwards.
ACATGACGCCATAGTCCGCGGGATCAAAATTGTCCACATGGCTGTCGCCATAGGCGGAGGCGGTGAAATCGAAGGCGATGTCCAGATTGCCGGTCTGACCCTGCTGATCCGTCACCAGGATGGTGACGCTGCCCGCCACCGCCGTCAGGCGGTCCTGATCGTCCAGGGTGAAGGTGACGTCGGTATCCCCCAGGGCCAATTGCTCCATGCCGGTGACGATTTGATTGGTGACGGTGGAGCCATAGGACATATACTGGCTCTCCATGTACTTATTGTAATCATAGATCATGCGGTAGCTGCCGTCGGGCCGCACCTCCAGCAGAGAGGCCTTGCCGTCGGCATCCAGAATGTCCTGATACTTCTGGTTCATCTCATCCCACATGGCCTCATAGGCGCTGTAGAGCTCGGCGTTGTTGCTGGCGAAGATGGCGTTCAATTCGTCCTCCGTCAGCTCCGCGCCGGTCTTTTCCTTATAGAAATTCAGAAAGCAGGTATGCGCGCCGTTGAGGTAGGTGACATACTGCAGATGGTTGGCCACCATATACTCGTCGTAGGTTTCATAATAATCCACGCTGCCGTTGGCATGGATCATGGCCGCGCCGGAATGGTAGTTTTCCTGCAACGGCTGCACCAGCTCGGCGTACAGCGCGTCGGAAACCTGCGTATATTTTTCATAGGCTTCCTGATCAACGCCGTTCTCGCCGCCCCAGAGGACCTCATAGAAGTTTTCGGGCATCTTTTCACCGACGATCTTCTGATAATAGACGGCGAAGGTGGCGTCGTAGTCCTCGTAGTTGATGTTCACGTTGCCCTGCTCCTCATCCGCAGGCAGGATGTCCTCACTGGGATACAGCCAGTCGTAATTCACGTAATAATAGCGCTCCGCGGCCAGCTGGGCCAGCAGCGTGCCCGTCTGGTTGAGCAGTTCCGGCGCGTCGCCCGCCGCCAGACGGACGCGATAGGTCCGGCTGCCGTCCGCCTGGCCGGAAACCTCCAGCTTATCGGCAAAGGCGCCCTCCGCCGCCGTGACCACAGCCCCGCCCAGGCCCGTCAGCGTGCGGCGCAGCAGGGTGTCGGACAGCACGGAATCGCTGGGCTGATAGCCGCTGACGCTGTACGTGTAGGGGTTATTGACGGGTTCGATGGAATAGGCCAAGTCGCCGTTGGCCACCACGGTGAAGCCGGAATCCCGGACGCTGCCGTCGGGCCAGGGGGTTTTGAGCTTGATGTCCATCAGTGAATTGAAGCCGTCCTGGATATAGGCGGCGTCCATGGTTTTAAAGAGCATATCGTTGTATGAGAATTCCGCATGCGCGCCCAGGGTCACATTGTCGGTATCAAACAGCAGCTTTGTGCCTGCCTGATAGAGGGTTTTCAGCTTGCCCTCCGCCAGCGCGGACACGGCGACGGCCAGGCACAGCGCCAGCGCCAGAACGGACGCGATGAAACGGCGTGATTTTTTCATGGTGGTGTTCTCCTTTTCCGGTGAGATGCGCAGCAGGCAATTCCTGCCATCAGATATAATAACGCTTTCAGCGGTCAATTTCATCCCTTTTGAAAAAATAAATTGTGAAATAATTGTAAACACAAAAAAATGCGTGCAAATTTTATCAGTTTTTGTTATAATATGCGCAGCTAAAAAGGAGGTGCGGCTGTGTTTCAGATTTTGGTCGTGGAAGACGACGCGAACACCCGAAAGCTGATGGAAGCCGTGTTGACGCAATACGGCTATCAGCCCGTATTGGCCCGGGATGCATCTCAAGCCTTGCAACGCCTGGAAAGCCACCACATCGACCTGATCGTGCTGGACGTGATGCTGCCGCAGATGGACGGCTTTTCCTTCACCCGCGCCCTGCGCGACAGCGGCAACGACGTGCCCATCCTGATGGTGACCGCCAAGGAAGCCCAGCAGGACAAGCGGATGGGTTTTCTGGCCGGCACGGACGATTATATGGTGAAGCCCGTGGACGAGGAGGAAATGATGCTGCGCATCGCGGCGCTGCTGCGGCGGTCCCACGTGGCGGCGGACAGAAAGCTGCAGATCGGCGCGACGGAGCTCAATTTTACCTCGCTGTCCATCGCCGTGAACGGCAAAAACGAATCGCTGCCCAAAAAGGAATTTTTGCTGCTGTTTAAGCTTTTGTCCACACCGGGCCGTATCTTTACCCGCCGCCAGCTGATGGACGAGATTTGGGATCTGGACACCGAATCCGACGAGAGAACGGTGGATGTGCACATCAACCGGCTGCGGGATCGGTTCCGCAATAACGAGGATTTTGAAATTCTGACCGTGCGCGGCCTGGGATACAAGGCCGTCCTGTTAAAATGAAAAGTCCAAGGACGCTGTACGCCAAGCTGGTGATCTTCGCCTTTCTCATCATGGCGGCCAGCAACAGCCTGGCGTGGCTGACGGTGCTGGTGCTGCACGATATGGGCTTTTCCCACATCTGGCGGCATCGGCCCACCTTTTCCGACGTTTGGGCGCTGGTGCTGGCCATGTGCATCGGCGTCGTCCTCACCGCCCGGCTGGGCAGAAGATACCTGGACCCCATCATGCGCCTGATCGACGCCACCCATCAGGTGGCCCGGGGCGATTTTTCCGTGCGCGTGGAGATCGGCGACACCCGGGAAGAGGTGAGCAGCCTGCTGCAGTCCTTCAACAGCATGACCCAGCAGCTGGGCGCCATGGAGATTTTCCGCAACGATTTTATCAACAGCTTTTCCCATGAATTCCGCACGCCCATCGTATCCATCCGGGGCTTTGCCAAGCAGCTGCAGCGGGAGGATCTGACGGAGGCGCAGCGCAAGGAATACGCCGCCATCATCGTGGCGGAATCGGAGCGGCTGTCCAAGCTGTCCACCAACATCCTGCGGCTGAGCAGCCTGGAAAACAGGGAAATATTGACCGACATGACCCACTTCCGCCTGGATGAGCAGCTGCGCGTCGATATTCTGCTGCTGGAGAAGGAATGGGAAGCGAAGCAGCTGGAAATGAACGTGGATTTGGAGGAAATCACCTGGCTGGGAAACGCCGACCTGCTGTCCCAGGCGTGGCTGAACCTGATCGGCAACGCCATCAAATTCACCCCGGAAAAAGGCCGCATAACCGTAACCCTGCGGTCGGAAAACGGCTGCGCCGTGGTGCGGGTGGCGGATACGGGCATCGGCATGGACGCGGATGCCTTGCAGCACCTGTACGATAAGTTTTTCCAGGCGGACACCTCGCACCACTTTGAGGGAAACGGCCTGGGCATGGCGCTGGTAAAGCGCATTGTGGAACTGAGCCACGGCAGCATCCACTGCGACAGCGCCCCCGGAAAAGGCACCACGTTTACGGTGACGCTGACGCCCGTGAAATAAAAATAGCTTAAACAAGATCCTGCTGGCCTTCGGCCAGTAGGATCTACTTGTGTCTTTTTCTTTTCAGCTGGACTTGGTCAAAAATGCTTTCTGAAAAGCGCGACCACGTTCCTTGCCCGCGCTTCGGCGTCGTCGCCCTCCACCGCGTAATCGCGGAAGGCTTCATACAGCGGCGCGCGGACTGTCCACAGCGCGCGGAGCTTCTCCGGCGTATCGGACAGGGGGCGCGCCGGGCTGATTTCCAGCTCCGCCATGGGGCGCAGGATATGGAACACCACGCCGTGCCGCCGCAAAAGCTCCCTGTTTTGGGGCTGGGTGACCACGCCGCCGCCGGTGGCGACGACGCAGCCCGTTTGGGCGGCGGCCTCCCGCAACACTTCGGTTTCCAGCGCACGGAAGGCGGCCTCGCCATGCCGGCGGATATAGTCGCCGCAGGACATGCCCGCGCGCTGCTCGATCAGATGATCGGTATTGATCAGGGGGCGGTCCAGCAGCCCCGCCACCAGCGCGCCCACGGTGGATTTGCCGCAGCCCGGCATGCCGATGAGCACAATGTTGGTCGCAAGCTGCCGCTGCCAGGCCTTGGAGCGCTCCATGAGCAGGCGGAAAAGCGCCTGGACCCCCGCTTCGTGCTCGGGACCGGCCAGGGCGGACACCCGCTCCAGCAGCTGCGCCTCCCGCTGAGGATCATAGACCGGCAGGCCGTTTTGGCGCTTGTACGCGCCGATTTCCGCCGCCGTTTCCATGCGGCGCAGGTAAAGCCGCACCAGCTCGCTGTCGACCCCGTCTATTTCCCTGCGAAGCCCCGTAATATCAGCCATGTTCTTCTTCCTTTACAGCATTTGATCCATGAGCACCAGCCCCACCATGGCCTCCACGATGGGCACGGCCCGCAGCGCCACGCAGGGATCGTGCCGCCCGGCGATGGTCAGCCGGGCGTTTTCCATGCGGCTCAGGCTGACGCTCCTTTGGGGCTGGGCGATGGAAGGCGTGGGCTTGAAGGCCAGCTTTACGATCAGGGGCATGCCGGTGGTCATGCCGCCCAGCAAGCCTCCCGCGTGGTTGGTCTCGGTGATCACGCGGCCATTTTGGACGCGATAGGGGTCGTTGTGCTTTGAGCCCCGCAGAGCCGCCGCCTCAAAGCCGCTGCCGAAGGCCACGCCCTTCACCGCGGGAATGGCGAAAAGCGCGGCGCTGAGGCTGCTTTCCAGCCCATCAAGCAGCGGGCCGCCCAAACCCACGGGCAGGCCCACGGCGGCGCACTCCACCAATCCGCCCACGGAGTCCCCGTCCCGGCGAGCGCCGTCCACCGCCTGCAGCATGGCGGCTCCGGCGGCCTTGTCCAGCACCGGGACCTCGTTTTGCAGGATGCGGTCAAAATCGTCGGCGCACACATGGACAGGGTCAAAAGGCCTATCCTGCACCCCGCCGACGGCGGCGATATGCCCGCCGACGCGGATGCCCCGGTTCAATAACCATTGCAGCGCAATGCCCCCCGCCGCGCACAAAGGGGCGGTCATCCGGGCGGAAAAGGGACCGCCGCCGCGGATGTCGTAGGCCGCGCCGTACTTCATCAGCGCCGGATAATCCGCGTGGGAGGGCCGGGGAATATCCCGAAAGGGGGCGTAATCCCGGCTGTGGACATCCTGATTGCGGATCTCCACCCGCAGGGGCTCTCCGGTGGTGACGCCGTTTTCCAGTCCGCCGCAAAATTCCGGAATGTCCGGCTCCCGGCGGGCGGTGGTGTGGCTGCTTTGGCCCGGCGCGCGGCGGCGCAGGAAGGCCCGCAAGGTCGGCACATCCACCGGAACGCCCGCGGGCAGGCCGGTCATGACCATGCCCACACAGGGTCCATGGGGATGGCCGTACACCGCCACCGTCAGCTTTTTTCCTTTATATTCCATCGTCCGCTTCCTCCCAACGGCCGCCCAGCGCCGCAAACTGATCCCCAAACCCCGGATAGGACTTGGCCGCCGCCTCCGCGTCCAGGATCGTGACCGGCCCGTCCGCAGCCGTGGCGGCCACCGCCGCGGCCATGACGATGCGGTGATCGTGGCAGCCGTCCACCGTGCCGCCCGTCAGCCTGCCGCAGCCCCGGACCGTCAAGGTATCGTCATCCGCGTCGGCGTCACCGCCCAGGGCATGCAGCATACGCAGGATGGCGCTTACCCGGTCGGATTCCTTGTAGCGCAGGCGGCCCATGTGCCGGATGCGGGTTTCGCCCTGGGCCAGCGCGGCCACCACGGCCAGGATGGGCACCAAATCGGGAATGTCCATCCCGTCGATCTCGATGCCGCGCAGCTCGCCCCGGCGGACGGACACGCCCTTTTCCGTATAGTCCACCCGCGCGCCGAAGGCACGCAGCAGCCCCGCTACGGCGCGGTCCCCCTGGCGGGAATCCAGCGAAAGACCGCCGCAGAAAACGCCCTTTTCACTGAGCGCGCCGGCTGCCAGCCAGAAGGCTGCCGCCGACCAATCCCCCTCCAGCGTTATATCGTCCGGACTGACAAAGGACTGCCGGCCCGGAATGAAAAAATCCTTTTCGACGCGGATTTGAAAGCGCCGCAGCATATCGACGGTCATGTCCACATAGGGGCGCGACACCTGCTGTCCGTCCAGGATGATCCGGCTGTCTCCATCCAAAAGCGGCAGCGCCAGCAGCAATCCCGTAATAAACTGCGAGGATATGCCGCCCGCCACGCGGTATGCGCCCGGCGTCAATCGTCCCCGGCAAATCAGCGGAAAGCGGCCCGGAGGCGACAGCAAAACGCCATGGGCCTGCATGGCTTCATATAAAGGAAATAAAGGCCGATCAGCCAGGCGGCCTTGACCGGTAAAGGCGCAATCGGCGTGCAGGGCGGCGGTCACCGGCAGCAAAAAGCGCAGGGTGGAGCCGCTTTCTCCGCAGTTCAGCAGCCGTTCCCTTTGCAGGCTGCGGATGGGTGAAACCAAGAGGGTATCCCCCTGCCTTTCGATCCTTGCCCCCAGCGCTTCCAGGCAGCGGAGAGTGGCTTCCACATCCTGGGACAGAGCAGCGCCCCGCAGGGTGACGGGCCCATCCGCCAGCGCGGCGCAGATCAGCGCCCGATGGGTCTGGGATTTGGAGGCGATAGCACGCTCCACTCTGCCCGTCAGTTTTCCCGGGAAAACCCGCGCGTTCATGCCCCCTCACCTCCCTGCCGTTACAGTGTAGCATCAAATAAAGCAAAAGACAAGGGCGCATTTGGGCAGGAATTTGCATGCAAACACAGAATATTTAATAGATTCCCGGCTTTGGAGGTGCCTATGCGCATTTTGCTTGTGGAGGACGAAAAGCCCCTGTCCTCGGCCATCTGTCAGATGCTGAAAAAGGAACAGTTTTCCGTGGACCCGGTATATACGGGCACGGACGGGCTGGATTACGCCCTGAGCGATATATACGACGCGGTGATACTGGATGTGATGCTGCCCGGCATGGACGGCTTTCGCGTGCTGGAGCAGATGCGAAAAAAAGGCATCAAGACCCCGGTGTGCATGCTGACGGCCCGGTCTGGCTTGGAGGATCGGGTGCGGGGACTGGAGAGCGGCGCGGATTATTACCTGGCCAAGCCCTTCCAAATGGCGGAGCTGGTGGCCTGCGTGCGCGCCATCACCCGGCGCAAGGAGGAAGCGCCCGTGATGTCCCTGGGCTTCGGAGACATCGAGCTGGGCCAGGACGCCCGGCTGATCTGCAAAGAAACCGGCCAGGAAGTGAAGCTGGGGGCCAAGGAATATCAATTGATGGAGCTGTTTTTGCGCAACAGCGGCCAAACCCTGCCCAAAGACACCCTCTTTGACCGGGTGTGGGGCTACGACAGCGAGGCGGACGTCAGCGCGGTGGAGGTGTACCTCTCCTTTCTGCGCAAAAAGCTGGCCTTTGTGGGCTCAGCCGTCAAGATCAAGGCCACCCGCGGCATCGGCTACAGCCTGGAGGAAAATCCATGATCAAACGACTGCAAAGGCGCATGATCCTGCTGGTGCTGTGCGGGCTGCTGCTGGCCTCGGCGGGTCTGGTGGCCGCCATCAACTGGATCAACTGGAATGGCCTGGAAACCCAGGCCCACGGCATACTGGATCTGCTGGCGGAAAACGGCGGCCAGCGGCCCTTGATGCTGGATGCGGAGCGCAAGGCCTTTGACGGCCAGCAGCCGCCGGAGCCCCTGGAGGAGGAGCGGAACAGGATCGGCTTTTTCCGGGACCGCAAGAACTGGGGGGATCTGCGCAGCGCCACCAGCCTGTCCAGCTATTTTACGGCGGAATTGGATGCGGACGGCGCGGTGTGCTCCTGGTTCAGCGACCGGGCGGGGCTATATACCGACGAGGACATCGCCGACCTGGCCGCCCAGATCGTGGCCGCGGGAAAGGACAGCGGGCGCATCGACACCCAGTTTTACCGGCTGACGAGCCAGGAAAACGGCAAGCTGCTGATCGTGGTGGATCAAAGCCTGGCCATGCAGGACGCCCGGCGGGTGCTGCGGCTGACGGTGCTGCTGGCGGTGGCGGAGGACGCCCTGCTGAGCCTGGGGGCCGTCTGGCTGATCCGCCGCATGGTAAAGCCCGTGGACGAGGCCATGGAAAAGCAGAAGCAATTCGTATGGGATGCCAGCCACGAGCTCAAGACGCCCTTGGCGGTGATCTCCGCCAACGCCGAGGTGCTGGAAAGCGAAAGCGGTCCCAGCAAGCCCCTGGAATACATCCAATCCGAGGTGCGGCGCACCGACCAACTGGTGCAAAGCCTGCTCACCCTGGCCCGCATGGAAAAGGGCAGCGTGCAGGCCCAGCACGCACCCTTTGACCTGAGCCACACCGTGCTCAGCGTGGCCCTGCCCTTTGAAAGCGCCATTTTTGAGGCGGGCAAGGTGCTGGTCACCGAGGTGCCGGAGGGTATCCCCTACACCGGCGACGCCGAGATGATCAAGCAGCTGTGCGTGATATTGCTGAGCAACGCCCAGAAATACAGCGACGCCCACGGCCGCATCACCCTGACCCTGGAGGCCAAGGGCGAAAGGCGGATATTGAAGGTGCACAACACCGGCCCCGCCATTCCCGAGGAGGCGCAGCAAAAGATCTTTGACCGCTTTTACCGGGTGGACAGCAGCCATAACCGGGAGATCGAGGGCAACGGGCTGGGCCTGGCCATCGCCCAGAGCATCGTGAAGGAGCACAAAGGCAAGATCAGCGTGGCCAGCAGGGAAGGAGAAGGGACGACATTTACGGTAATACTGTAAACTTCTTTCCATTATTTAAGCGTTTTATGGGTTGCCGGAGAAGCCCTCCTTATGCTATAATAGCGGCCATGAGGGAGTAACAGCCGCAGCGATGCGGAGCCTCGCCGTCAGCACGGAGCAATCCCGGTGAAGCTTTTTATTGTGAGACTCACGGTAAGCCTTGCTGTACGTGGGCCTCGAATGTCAGGTATAGCACAGGCTATGCCTGTTTTATTTTTGAAGGAGTGGACAAAATGAACCAAATGGTACTGGCGCTGATCCTGTTCACCATCATGTACGTGCTGCTGCTGATCTTCTCCGAAAAGCGGTGGATCATCGCGCTGGCAGCGGCGGCGGTGTTTCTGGCGGTGGGCATCCTGCCCATCGGTAACGCGGCGGGCGCCATCAACTGGAACGTGCTGATGATGCTGGCGGGCACCATGGCCACGGTGGAACTGTTTATCCAGAGCAAAATGCCCGCCCGCATGGCGGAAGGACTGCTGAAAATCACCCCCAACGTCAAATGGGCCATCGTGGCCCTGAGCCTGTTCAGCGGCTTGATCTCCGCCTTTGTGGACAACGTGGCCACGGTGCTGATGGTGGCTCCCGTGGGTCTGGCGGTGGCCAAGAAGATCAAGGCCAACCCCATCCCGGTGATCATCGCCATCGCCGTGTCCAGCAACCTGCAGGGCGCGGCCACATTGGTGGGTGACACCACCTCCATCCTGCTGGGCAACTACGCGGCGATGGGCTTCAACGATTTCTTCTGGTTCCATGGCAAACTGGGCATCTGCTTTGCCGTGGAGGCGGGCGCGCTGATGACGGTGCCGGTGCTGCTGTGGCTGTTCCGCAAGGAAAAGGCCAAGGTTCATGGCGAGGTGACCACCCAGGTGCACGACTATCTGCCCACGGTGCTGCTGTTTGGCACCATCATCATGCTGATCGTGGCCAGCCAGTTCCCGGGCAAGCCCGAGCTCACCAACGGCATCATCTGCTGCGGCATGGCGGTGATCGGCATCATTTATGAGGTGATCCGCCAGAAGGGCAATAAGGACGTGGCGGTCAGCGTCATCAAATCCATCGACTTCAAGACCCTGCTGCTGCTGGCGGGCCTGTTCATGGTCATCGAAGGCATGACCGAGGCGGGCGTCATCGACGCCATCGCCAATCTGTTTGTCAAGGCCGGCGGCGGCAGCGTGGCGCTGATGTATGTGATGATCGTGGGCGTATCGGTGCTGCTGAGCGCCTTCATTGACAACATTCCCTATGTGGCCACCATGCTGCCCGTGGTGACGGGCATTTCCGCCCTGCTTGGCATCGAGCCCTACCTCTTCGACTTTGGTCTGCTGATCGGCGCCACCCTGGGCGGCAACATCACCCCCATCGGCGCCAGCGCCAACATTGCGGGCATCGGCATCCTGCAAAAGGAAGGCTACAAGGTAACCACCAAGGACTTTATCCGCATCGGCATTCCCTTCACCCTGGTGGCCGCCGTCACCGGCGCGCTGGTGATCTGGCTGGTGTGGGCCTGATCGGGAGGCGGCATGTATTATCTGATCCGGGAAAGCCTGGTCCCCTGCGAAAAAGAGGAGATCCGGCAGGGAAAGAGCCAGTTCGTGGCCGTATTGACCAACGCGGAGTGGAAGGCGCAGGCGTCCTTTTTTGACATGGACATCGACATGGAGATGGACACCGCGCTGCCCCGCGAGACCAAGGCCGTGGTGAACCTGGATTCCCTGACGGGCAGCTTTTCCATTCCGGACCGCGGGGACATCTGCGGCAAGCGGCACAGCTTCGCCTTTGCCCTGGATGAAAAGGGCATCGTGCTGGTGGACGACACCGGCTACGCCAAAGAGCTGACCGAAGCCATCAGCCGCAGCAAAAAATGGCGGCTGCCCGGCCTGGAGCGGTTCCTCTACGATCTGCTGGAGGGTGTGATCCAAGGCGATCTGGCGCTGCTGGAAAGCTGCGAAAGCCGGATGAACCGCATGGAGGAAGCCATATTGCGGGGCGAGATCGAAAGCTATCCGCCGGAGCTGAACGACATCCGGGGGGATCTGCTGGATCTGCGGATGCATTATGAGCAGCTGATCGACCTGGGCCAGGAGCTGGAGGAAAACGAAAACGGCTTCTTCCAGGAAGAAAACCTGCGGTATTTCCGGCTGTTCACCGAACGGGTGATGCGCCTGCAGGATCGGGTGACCAGCCTGCGGGACTACGTGGTGCAGCTGCGGGATCTGATCCAGGCCCGGCTGGACGTAAAGCAGAACAAGATCATGACCGTACTGACGGTGATCACCAGCATCTTTTTGCCCCTGACCCTGATCGCGGGCTGGTACGGCATGAACTTCAAATACATGCCGGAATTGGAATGGAAGTACAGCTACCCCGCCGTGCTATTGATCTCCGTGATAATCGTGATCATCTGCCTGTGGTGGTTCAAAAAGAAAAAATGGCTGTAAGGGCTCCCCTGCGGAGCCTTTTTTTCATGGTTGTTCCGCGCATGGATGGTTGACAGAAACAAACAGTTGATGGAAAATTCTTGTTGACATTTTACCATATTTACAGTAAACTATGATTCAAGAAGGGCAAGGCTTGCCCTGCAAATCATTATCAATCGAAAGGTGGTACATATCATGAAGAAGATTTTGGCATGGATGCTGGTGCTGGCCATGACGCTGGGCCTGTGCGGCGTGGCGCTGGCCGAGGACGACGTGCTGGTGATTTACAGCGCCCGCAACGAGCGCCTGAACAACATCGTCATTCCCGCCTTTGAGGCTAAGACCGGCATCAAGGTGGAGATGATCACCGGCTCCTCGGGCGAGGTGCTGCAGCGCGTGAAGAGCGAAGTGGAAACCGGCAAGGTGACCGTGGATATTCACTGGGCCGCCGACGAGACCATGCTGGCCGCCAACCGCGACCTGTTTGAGGTCTATGTGTCCACTGAGAACGACGCCCTGTATCCCCAGTTCCAGAACGACGGCACCAACGTGTTCAACAACGCCTATGCCGAGCCCAACGTGATGATCGTCAACACCGACGTGCTGAAGGAATTGGGTATCGAGGTGAACGGCTATGCCGACCTGCTGCAGCCGGAGCTGAAGGGGAAGATCATCAGCGCCGACCCCGCCAACTCCTCCTCCGCCTTCCAGTGCCTGATCGGCATGCTGTACGGCATGGGCAACGGCGATCCCATGAGCAAGGAAGCCTGGGATTACATTGACGAATTCCTCAAGATCAAGGGTGACATCGCCGCCAACTCCTCCTCCCAGGTGTATAACGGCGTGGCCAACGGCGAATATGCCGTGGGTCTGAGCTATGAAGATCCCTGCGTTGAGCTGCAGGCCCAGGGCGAAAAGCCCGTCAAGGTGGTCTACGCTGTGGAAGGCACCGTGTATCCCGGCGAATCCGTGCAGATCATCAAGGGTGCTCCCCACATGGAGAACGCCAAGAAATTCGTGGACTTCGTGCTGAGCGAAGAGAGCCAGACCGCCGTGGCCGCGGCCCTGAACCTACGTCCCCTGCGCGTCGGCGTGCCCGTTAACGAAAAGATGATCCCCGACAGCGAGATCAAGCAGTTTGAGACCTACAAGACCTCCTTCGTGGCCGAGCACAAGGCGGAAATCGTCAAGATGTACCTGGATCACGTGGAAATGAACATGGAATAAGATCGCTCCAGTATTAATACCGACACCATAGGCCGGGAAGCTTTGCGCCTGCCGCAAAGCTTCCCGATTTTTAAAAAACAAGGGAGATAAACAGTATGGGCGTTGCGATTCATGTGGATAACGTTACCAAGGCCTACGGGAAAAACATCGTCATCCAGGGGCTGTCCGCCGAAATCAAGCCCGGTGAGTTCTTTACCCTGCTGGGACCCAGCGGCTGCGGCAAAACAACGCTGCTGCGCATGATCATCGGCTTTAACACCATCGAGGGCGGCGAGATCCGCATCGACGACAAGGTGATCAACAAGATCCCCACCAACAAGCGCAACATGGGCATGGTGTTCCAGAACTACGCCG
>CACWUV010000047.1 GCA_902764185.1 uncultured Eubacteriales bacterium | reverse complement strand
CGTGTTCAATTACCGCATTCAGCGCGGCTGGGTTTTCAAGGAGAATCAATAATGGCAAACGACAGACTTTCCCATATCAGCAATTTCTGCATCATCGCCCACATCGACCACGGCAAAAGCACCCTGGCGGACCGCATACTGGAATTGACCGGCGTGTTTGAAAAGCGGGAGATGGTGGAGCAGATCCTGGACAGCATGGAGCTGGAGCGGGAGCGGGGCATCACCATCAAGAGCAAGGCCGTGCGCATGCGCTACAAGGCCAAGAACGGGGAGACCTACGAGCTCAACCTCATCGACACCCCCGGCCACGTGGACTTCACCTATGAGGTCAGCCGCGCTCTGGCGGCCTGCGAAGGCGCGCTGCTGGTGGTGGACGCCACCCAGGGCATCGAGGCCCAAACCCTGGCCAACGTGTATATGGCGCTGGAGCACGATCTGGAAACCATCCCCGTCATCAACAAGATCGATCTGCCCAGCGCCGAGCCCGAGGCCGTGCGCCAGGAGATCGAGGAGGTCATCGGCCTGGACGCCTCCATGGCTCCCCTCACCAGCGCCAAGCAGGGCATCGGCATCGAGGATGTGCTGGAGGCGGTGGTGAACCATATGCCCCCGCCCGAGGGCGACGAAACCAAGCCCTTGAAGGCGCTGGTGTTCGACGCCAAATACGATAACTACCGCGGCGCTATCTGCTATGTGCGCGTCATGGAAGGCCGGGTCTATCCCGGCATGCGCATGCGCATGATGCAGACCGGCGCGGAGTTCGACGTGGTGGAAACGGGCTATCTGAGCCCCGGTCCCGTGCCTGCCAAGGAGCTGCTGGCCGGCGAGGTGGGCTACATCGCCGCCAGCATCAAGGACCTGCGGGACACCCGGGTGGGCGACACCGTCACCGACGCCGCCCGGCCCGCCGACGAAGCCCTGCCCGGCTACCGCGAGGTGACCCCCATGGTCTACTGCGGCATCTATCCCGCCGACGGCGCGGACTATGAAAACCTCAAGGACGCCCTGGAAAAGCTGCGCATGAACGACGCGGCGCTGTCCTTTGAGCCCGAAACCAGCGTGGCCCTGGGCTACGGCTTCCGCTGCGGCTTTCTGGGCCTGCTGCACATGGAGATCATCCAGATGCGCCTGGAGCGGGAATTCGACCTGGATCTGGTCACCACCGTGCCCAGCGTCATCTATGAGGTCATCAAAACCAACGGCGAAACCGTCATGATCGACAACCCCACCAGCCTGCCCCCCATCACCGAGATCGCGGAGATGAAGGAGCCCTTCGTGCTGGTCACCATCTACACCCCCCAGGATTACGTGGGCACGCTGATGGACCTGTGCCAGGACAAGCGCGGCACCTTCAAGGACATGCAGTATGAGGGCGGCCGCGTGAAGCTGACCTACGACATCCCCCTGAACGAAGTCATCTTCGATTTCTTCGACGCCCTCAAGAGCCGCAGCCGAGGCTACGCCAGCATGGATTACGAGCTCAAGGGCTACATGACCAGTGACCTGGTCAAGCTGGACTTCCTGCTCAACGGCGACATCTGCGACGCCTTCACCATGATCGTTCATCGGGACCGCGCCTACGCCCGGGGCCGCAGCATCGCCGAAAAGCTGGTGGACGTCATTCCGCGCCAGCAGTTTGACATCCCCATCCAGGCCGCCATCGGCGGCAAGGTCATCGCCCGGGAGACCGTCAAGGCCGTGCGCAAGGACGTGCTTGCGAAATGCTACGGCGGCGACATCACCCGCAAGAAGAAGCTGCTGGAAAAGCAGAAGGAAGGCAAAAAGAAGATGCGCCAGTTCGGCACCGTGGAGGTCCCCAGCGAGGCCTTCATGAAGGTGCTCAAGATGAACGACGATTAAGGAGATTCTCATGGACGACAGAAAATCGGTTGCCAAGCAATCCGTCAAAACCGGCATCACCTTCGGCAGCGCCCTGGCCATGGTGATCAGCTACACCACCTGGCATTCCGTGGGCTGGGCCATCATCCACGGCCTGCTCAGCTGGGTATATGTGATCTATTTTGTACTGCGTTATAAGTGATGGAACCGAAATATTCCGAAAAATTTGAATGGATGCAAAACCGTCTGGAGGAGCTCAGTGAAGCGGTGGGCCAGCCGGACGTCATGGCGGACGTGCCCAAGTGGCAGGGTCTTTTGCGGGAGCGCGCCCAGTTGGAGCCCGCGGTGACCGCCTGGCAGGAATACCAGCGCCTCTGCGCCCATCTGGCGGAGGCCCAGGAGCTCTCCTCCGACCCGGACATGGGCGAAATGGCCAAGGAAGAAGCCCGGGAGCTGGCGGAAAAAGAAAAGGCTGAGGCCGAGCGCCTCAAGCTCTTTTTGCTGCCCCAGGACCCCAACGACCAGCGCAGCGTCATCCTGGAGGTCCGCGCCGGGGCGGGCGGCGACGAAGCCAGCCTGTTCGCGGCGCTGCTGCTGCGCATGTACATGCGCTACGCCGAGCGCCGGGGCTGGCAGGCCAGCGTCACCAGCATCAGCGATACCGAGCTGGGCGGCGTCAAGGAAGCCGTGGTCACCATCGCGGGGCGCGGCGCGTTCAGCCGCTTAAAGTTTGAAAGCGGCGTCCACCGCATCCAGCGCGTGCCCGTCACCGAGGCCGGCGGCCGCATCCACACCAGCACCGCCACCGTGGCCGTGCTGCCCGAGGCCGAGACCGTGGAGGTGGACATCCGGCAGGAGGACCTGCGCATCGACACCTATCGCGCCAGCGGCCACGGCGGCCAGTACATCAACCGCACGGACAGCGCCGTGCGCATCACCCATCTGCCCACCGGCACCGTGGTCACCTGCCAGGACGAAAAAAGCCAGCTCAAAAACAAGGAAAAGGCCATGAAGGTGCTGGCCAGCCGCCTCTACGACCTCTATCGCACCCAGGCCGACAGCGCCTATGCCGAAAACCGCCGGTCCCAGGTGGGCACCGGCGAGCGCAACGAGCGCATCCGCACCTACAATTTTCCCCAGGGACGCGTCACCGACCACCGCGTGGGCCTCACCCTTTACAAAATCGACGCCATCGTGGACGGCGACCTGGACGAGATCATCGACGCGCTCACCGTGGAGGATCAATCGGAAAAGCTCAAGGCGCTGGAATGACGGGGAAAAAACAGCATTTATTCATATTAAATGGCCGCCACTTCATCAGAATGGCCGGTTCTCAAGCCTTGCGCTGTTCTTATATTGCCAATTTGCATATGTTTTCTATTGCATTTTTAAAATCTTGCTGATATAATAAACAAGTGTTCGTAAGATGCAAGGGTGATTCTTTAGCCCTTTAAAGCGTTTTCAATCATCTGCCAAGGATGGTCGAAATAAATAAAAATGGAGGAAAGAACCATGAAGAACGTATCCAAGTTCCTGTCGATGCTTCTGGCCGTCATCATGGTGCTGGGCATTGCTTGTGCCAGCGCTGAGAGCGTAGCTTATGAGCGCGCTGATGACGAAGACATCTACGAAGAAGTGCTGGGCGAATTTGAAGCCCTGATGGCCGCCGCTGAGGCTGCTGAGTCCATCGACGAGCGCTTCATCCTGGAAGCCCAGGCCGAAGCTTATCTGCTGGACAGCGCTGTGATGATCCCCACCACCACCCAGGGCGGTGCCTATCAGATCGATCGCCGCGCTTATCGTACCGCCCCCTACGCCAACTGGGGCAATGACGATGACCGCTGGGGTACCATCGTGGCCGCCACCGAGTTCATCAAGAAGGAAGACCGCGAAGCCCTGAAGGCTGCCTGGCAGAAGGCCGTCGCCGGTGAAGGCGAATATGACGCCGCCGCCATGCTGACCGAAATGGGTTACACCTTGGCCACCGACTATCGTACGACCTTTTCCACCGCTCCCGTCACCCTGGACTGGCTGAACACCTCCTCCCAGAGCGACACCGAGATCACCGTGCAGACCGTGGACGGCCTGGTGCAGTATGACAACCTGGGCGTGATGCAGCCCAAGCTGGCCACCTCCTTCGATGTGTCCGAGGACGGCCTGACCTACACCTTCCACATCCGCGATGACGCCAAGTGGTTCACCTCCGAAGGCGCCGAGTATGCTCCTGTGACCGCCCGTGACTTCGTCGCCGGCTTCCGTCACATGCTGGATGCCCAGGCTGGTCTGGAATGGCTGGTGGATGGCGTTGTGGTCGGCGCTACCGATTACTATGCCAACGGCGGCGCCTGGGAAGACGTGGGCTATGTGGCCGCGGATGACCAGACCCTGATCGTGACCCTGGAAAAGCCCACCTCCTACTTCCCCACCATGCTGACCTACTCCTGCTTCCTGCCCATCTGCGAAGACTGGTATCTGAGCCATGGCGGCGTGTTCGGCGTGGAAGAGTATGCTGCTGCTTCTGCCGACACCAACACCTACACCTTCGGCATGAATACCGACGTGGCCTCCCAGGTCTACTGCGGCCCCTACCTGCTGCAGAAGCTGGTTGCCGACTCTGAGATCGTGGTCGTCAAGAACCCCGCTTACTACGACGCGGACAAGATCGTGCAGAACAGCATCACCTGGATCTATGACGCCGGTGAGAACCCCGTCCAGTACTACAACGACACCGTGGCTGGCGTGTATGTCGCCGCTGCTCTGACCGAATCCACCGGCATCCTGGCCCTGGCCAAGGAAG
Organism: uncultured Eubacteriales bacterium; assembly: GCA_902764185.1. GTDB lineage: Bacteria > Bacillota > Clostridia > Christensenellales > Aristaeellaceae > SFMI01. The sequence goes on along the minus strand of CACWUV010000047.1, from coordinate 12,082 downwards.
ACGGCAACTTCGACAAGTATGCCTTCGTGACCGACACCACCTCCACTTCCTACTTCGGCGGTCTGAACATGAACCGCGGCACCTTCGCTCTGGAGAGCGGCGCCTGCGCTTCCCCCAAGACCGAGCAGGAAAAGATCGACACCCAGACCGCTCTGTGGAACAAGAACTTCCGCAAGGCCCTGCAGCACGCCTTCGACAAGGGCACCTACAACGCCGTGTCCCGTGGCGAAGACCTGAAGTACGCCAACCTGCGCAACATGTACACCCATCCCGAGTTCGTGCAGCTGTCCGCTGACGCTGTGGACCAGAACGGCAACGAGTTCAAGGCCGGCACCATGTACGGCGAGCTGGTGCAGTTCTATCTGGATCAGATGGGCGCCAAGGTGACCGTGGCTGACGCCGCCGATGGTTGGTTCAACGCTGACGCCGCCAAGGAATACCTGGCTGCCGCCAAGGAAGAGCTGGGCGACACCGTGTCCTGGCCCATCAAGATCGACGTGGTGTACTACGGCGCTTCCGCTGCCAACACCGCGCAGTCCCAGGCCTACAAGCAGGTTATCGAAGGCACCCTGGGCGCTGAGAACGTGGTTGTGAACCTGATCGAGGCCACCACTTCCCAGGATTACTACGCCTGCGGCTACCGCGCTTCCAACGGCGAAGCCGGCAACTTCGATATGTTCTACGGCTCCGGCTGGGGCCCCGACTACGGCGATCCCAACACCTATCTGAACACCTTCCTGGGTGGCGGCGCCGGTTACATGACCAAGGTTATCGGTCTGTTCTAATTGAACGATTGCCTTGCTTCCTGTAAAGCAAGTCCATGGGGAAGCGGCCTTCGGGCCGCTTCCCCACATGTCAATTTATCCCCTTTGCGAATAATGATAATTAAGTTGGTGTATTCATGAAAAGATACATGGGAAAACGCATCCTGTTCTCCATCTTTTCGCTGCTGGTGGTGGTGGCCACAGTCATGCTGCTGGTCTTCTCCCTGATCAAGCGCAGCGTTATTTTCCAGATGGACGACACATGGAATAAAAAAAGCAGCAATGACCGGTCGATATACGAATATACCATGTACAGCAAGTACGGGTATCTGGACTATACCGACTATACGTCGTTCCTGAAAAACAAGTATGAGCCGCTGTATGGCAGTGAATACACCAAAAACGCCGATTACAAGGCGGATAAGGAAGCGATCCAGAACGAAAACGCGTATCTGGAGAACGCCTCTGTTCAGGAATTCATTGAACAGTATAAAAAGAAGGGCTACGATATTAACTATCTGTCCCCGGCCCGCTCCAAATCCGGCAAGGTGAAGAGCGGCGGCAACGGCTATCTGATCGCCGTGCATGAAAAGAGCGTTTTCTTGCGCCTGTGGGATTATATCACCCACCTCTTTACTGTGGAAACCACCAGCGACGTCACCGATCCCGCGCTGACGGAGCGTTATATTCGCGTGGAGAAAGACCCCTACAGCGGTTTCTATGCCGTGGTGGGATCGGGCACCACGCATAAATATCTATTGTATGTCAACGGGCGCTTCCCGTTCATCCATCAGAATTTCATCCACCTGAACCTGGGCACCAGCTACACCAAGTACCGCGGTCAGGAGATCACCCAGGTGATCAGCCGCCCCACCGGCGACCAGAAGAAGGTCCGCTCCCAGTATCCCGCCCAGCTCGGCACGGATCAATATGTGGAGACGGCCATCGACTTCCATACCCTGACCTATAATTACAATCCCCGCACCAACACGGAGATGAAGCAGTTCCCCGATCAGTACACCAGCTATACCTATCAGTACAGCGGCCTCTCCATGCTGGAAAACAGCTTCGTCACGGGCCTGATCGCCACGCTGATCGCCTATATGCTGGGCCTGCCCCTGGGCATCCTGATGGCCCGGCATAAGGACGGACTGCTGGACAAGATCGGCAACGGCTACATCATCTTTATCATGGCCGTGCCCTCCCTGGCCTACATTTTCCTGTTCGCCACCATCGGCACCACGCTGTTCGGCCTGCCATATAAATTCGCCAACGCCCAGGTGAAGGTGCTGGCTTACTTCCTGCCGGTCATCTCCCTGAGCCTGCCCCAGGTGGGCAGCCTGATGAAGTGGATGCGCCGCTACATGATCGACCAGATGAACAGCGATTATGTAAAGTTCGCCCGGGCCGAGGGTCTGAGCGAAAGCGAGATCTTCCGCAAGCATATCAGCCCCAACGCCATGATCTACCTGGTGCACGGCATCCCGGCCAACATCCTGGGCTGCCTGACCGGCGCCATCATCACCGAGCGCGTGTATGCCCTGCCCGGCGTGGGCAACCTGCTGACCACCGCCATCAACGGCCATGACAACGGCATCATTGTGGCCATGACCATGTTCTACACCCTGCTTTCCATCGTTTCCATCATTCTGGGCGACCTGCTGCTGGCCAAGTACGATCCGCGCATTTCGCTTACATCCAGCAAAGGAGGCGGCCGGTAATGAGCGATATTACCAACAAGGATTTCCAATTTATCGACATCAACAGCATCCAGGCGGAGAAGATCACCGCGCCCCGCTATTCTTACTGGGCCAGCGTGTTCCGCGTGTTCTTCCGCAAGCGGATCAACATCATTTTGATCGTGCTGTTCGTGCTGCTCATCGCCAGCAGCTTCATCATCCCCATCTTCGCGCCCTACAACTCCTATGAGAATGTCACCGACGCCAAGACCTACAACCTGAGCCCCAAGGCGGCCATGGAATACTTTGGCGGGTTCAGCTTCAAGTGGATCTTTGGCACCGGCGGCCAGGGAAACAGCATCTTCTACGGCATCATGTCCTCCGCCCGCACCAGCCTGGTGCTGGCCGTCATCTGCGCGGCCATCAATATGACCATCGGCATTATCCTGGGCGCTGTGTGGGGATACAGCAAGCGCTTTGACCAGGTGATGCTGGTGATCTACAACATCATCGCCAACGTGCCCTATATCCTGATGATCTCCGTGCTGGTGTACATCATTGGCTCCGGCTTCTGGAGCTTCGTGTTCGCGCTGACGGTCACCGGCTGGCTGGGCATCGCCTACTTCTTCCGCACCCAGGTGCTGATCATCCGCGACCGCGAATACAGCCTGGCCTCCCGCTGCCTGGGCACCCCCATCCCGCGCATGATCAGCAAGAACATCCTGCCCTTTCTGACCAGCGTTACGGTGACGCTGCTGGCCACCGAGCTGCCCAGCTACATCAGCATGGAAGTGTTCCTGAGCTACATCGGCGTGGGCCTGAGCGCGGACGTGCCCTCCCTGGGCCGCATGATCCAGGAGGCCCAGAGCGCCTTCCTCACCTATCCCTGGGAATTCTGGCCGCCGGTGGCCATCGCCGCGGCCATTACCATCATTCTGTACGTTCTGGGGCAAAACCTGGCCGACGCCAGCGATCCCCGGACGCATATGTAAGGAGGCACCGACATGGCTGAGAATAAAAAGGTCCTCCTGTCCCTGCGGAACGTAAGCGTCAAGTTCAACGTGCGCGGCCGCATCCTGACCGCCATCCGCAACGTATCCCTGGACATTTTTGAAAATGAGTCCATCGCCATCGTGGGCGAAAGCGGCTCCGGCAAATCCGTGCTGACCAAGACCTTCGCTGGCATGCTGGACAGCAACGGCTTCATTCCCGAAGGCAGCATCATCTTTGCCGACGACGAGCTGTCCGTCACCAAGGTCAAGCTGACCCCGGCCCGCCGCCGCATCCTGGCCTATGCCAACGACATGCTGAACAAGCTCAGTCCCCTGGAGCGCGGCGCGGAGGAATACAAGCAGATCCTGGCTCTGGAATCCGAGATCAAGCACAAGAAGAGCCTGTCCGTGGCGGAGGAGGAACAGTACGAGGCTGACCTCAAACAGCTGCGGGACAGCATGGTGGACACCAACAACTTCATGCAGACCCTGGACAAGCACAGCGCCGAGGATCAGCGGGAGATCGCCCGCTGCCAGCAGAAGCTGACCGAGCTGGCCGAAAAGGAAAAGGCGCTGATCGCCCAGCGGGACGAGACCATCAAATCCCGCGCCGCGGTCTACGCCGCCGACGCCAGCCACGTGCAGGACGAGCAGAAGTTGGGCGAATTGAAGGCCCGGCGCGAGCAGAAGATCGCCCAGGCGGACAAGGAAGGCAACCCGCAGGGTTTGAGCGACGAGACCCTGGAACGCAACAAGATCCTGGCCTATGAGATCCTTTTGTCCATCGGCCGCTATCCGCTGACCTCCCAGGTCAAATTCCTGCGGACGCTGAAAAAGGCCTTCCGCGACGCCATGCTGGCGGGCGAGGACCTGCGCAGCGTGTCGGTGCTGAACCGCATCTTCCAGACCTGCGTGTTCTACGTGGAATACCGCAGCTTTGACGAGGCCAACCAGGAAGTGAACGGCTACGCCATCATCGACTGCGCCCACGTGCAATATACCAACGACTGGCAGCAGATCCGCGGCTGCCGCATCGCCACGGTGTTCCAGGACCCCATGACCAGCCTGAACCCGGTCATCACCATCGGCAAGCAGATCATGACCGTGATCCTCAAGCACCAGAAGTGCAGCCAGGCGGAGGCCCGCAGGCGCACCCTCGAAATCATGGGCAAGGTGGGCATTCCCGATCCCGAGACCCGCTTTGACGATTATCCCTTCCAATATTCCGGCGGCATGCGCCAGCGCATCGTCATCGCCATCGCCCTTTCCTGCCAGCCCAAGATCCTGATCTGCGACGAACCCACCACGGCGCTGGATGTGACCATCCAGGCGCAGATCATCCGCCTGATCAAGGATTTGCAGCACGAATTGGGCTTCACCACCGTTTACATCACCCACGACCTGGGCGTGGTGGCCAACGTGGCCGAGCGCGTGGCCGTGCTGTACGCCGGTCAGATCGTGGAGCTGGGCACGGTGGAGGACATCTTCTACGATCCCAAGCACCCCTACACCTGGGCGCTGCTGTCCTCCCTGCCGCAATTGACGGAAAAGGGCACCGACCTCTTCTCCATCCCCGGCACGCCGCCCTCCCTGTATAACAAGATCGTGGGCGACGCCTTTGCCCCCCGCAACCAGTACGCCATGGCCATCGACCTCAAGGAGGAGCCGCCCATGATTCAGGTGAGCGACACCCACTACGCCAAGACCTGGCTGCTGGATCCCCGGGCGCCCAAGACCGAGGCTCCCAAGAACATTCAAAACCTGCACGAAAAAATGGTTCGCATCTACGGCGACTTTGAGGAGGACGAGTAAGCATGGAAAACAGCAATCGGGAAGTCCTGCTCTCCGTCCAGAACCTGGACGTGGTTTTCAAGCAAGGCAAAAACAGCTTCAAGGCCGTCAGCGACGTGAGCTTTGACATCTATAAGGGCGAGACCCTGTCCCTGGTGGGCGAGAGCGGCTCCGGCAAGACCACCATCGGCCGCGCCATCGTGCGCATCAACCCGTGCAGCAACGGCGCCATCTACTTTAAAGGCGAAAAGATCAGCGGCAAGCTGAGCCGGGCCAAGGACCGGGAGGTCATCCGCAAGATCCAGATGGTCTTCCAGGACCCCGCCGCCTCCCTGAACGAGCGCGCCACCATCGAATACATCATTTCCGAGGGTCTGTACAACTTTCACCTGTTCAAGGACGAGAAGGACCGCATGGCCAAGGTGGAAAAGGCCATCAACGAGGTGGGGCTGCTGCCCGAGCACCTGACCCGCTATCCCCATGAGTTCAGCGGCGGCCAGCGCCAGCGCGTGGGTCTGGCCCGGTCCATCGTCATGGAGCCCGAGCTCATCGTGGCCGACGAGCCCATCAGCGCCCTGGACGTGTCCATCCGTGCCCAGGTGCTGAACCTGCTCAAAAAATTCCAGCGGGAACGCGGACTGACCTATCTGTTCATCGCCCATGATCTCTCCATCGTGCGCTTCATCTCTGACCGCATCGTGGTGATCTACAAAGGCCGCGTCATGGAGGTGGCGGAGACCGAGGAGCTGTTCAAGTATCCCCTGCATCCCTACACCCATTCCCTCATGAGCGCCATCCCCATTCCCGATCCCATCCTGGAGAAAAAGAAAAAGCTCTTCATTTACAATCCCCGGGTGTACGACGAGAACGGCGATCAGCCCAAGCTGGTGGATATTGGCAACGGCCACTTCGTCTACGGCGACAGCGAGGAGATCGCGCAGTATAAAAAGATTCGGTTCGGTGCATAAGAAAATAAAGGGCTGCCCCATGGCGGCCCTTTTTTGAAAGGCGGGAATTCTTTGTTCAAGGATAAAAAGCTGGCGTGGCGGCTGCTGGGTTTCATCGCCGCGGTGATCGTGGCGGTGTACGCCTTTACCAACGGCGTGCTGCAATTGGGACACAAGGACAACGGCTATTATGACGTGGGCCTGACGGCGGAGGGCAGCGCCGTGCTCTTTGGCAGCGGCGCGCATCTGCTGCATTACGCCGAGGGTAACAGCAGCGACATCCGGCAGGAGCTGAACGCCGTGCAGAAGGGCTTTTCCGACGCGCTTTTGCGGGCCTATCAGCTGCTGGACGCGGAGCACACCTACCCGGGCATGGTGAACATCGCTTCCCTCAATCAAGCGCCCGGCGAAAAAATGCAGATCGCTCCGGCCCTTTACGCCGTGCTGGCGGACGCCTCCGCCCGGATGCAGCGGGGCGAGGGATACAACCTGTTTGCCGGGGCGCTCTATCACGAATGGCAAACCCTGCGCTATCTGGAGGAGCCCCAGGAGGCCGATCCGCGAAGCAGCAGCGACGAGGCGGAGCGGCTGGCGGCGATCACGGAAATGGTAAATCAGCCCGGCCTCATCACCCTGGATCTGTCGGAGGAAAACGCGGCGGCGCTGATCATTTCGCCGGAATACGCAGCCTTCGCGGACGAGCTGGAGGTGGAAGGACCGACGCTGGATCTGAACCTGCTGCATGACGCCTATCTGCTGGATATGACGGCGGCGGTGCTGGAAAACCAGGGGATCACGGGCTATCTGTACACGGACAGCGGATGCTCTATCTGGCTGGAAAGCGGCGACACCCGATATACGGTCTATGGCGCGGACGGCGCGGCGGGCACGGTGAAATGGCCTTCCCCCTCCGCCTTTTGCCAGTTCACCGCCTATCCGCTGCAGGAGTCGGCCTACGGCTATTACCGGGTGGGAGAGACCCTGCGGCATCCCTTCATCGATCCCGTGCTGGGCGCGCCCCGGGAGGTGCTGATGACCGCGTCCCTGGCCGGCGGCAGACAGGACTTGACCAGCCTGGCCTACGAGCTGGCGGTCCTGTGCATGCAGGCGGATCAGGCAGGCGTGGAAAGCAGGATCGCGGCGCTGCCGGAGGACGTGTTCTATGCCTATCTGTATCAAGGCGAGGGTGCGGAGCTGACGGTGAAGCCCGGCGCCGAGATGAGCTTATAAACACATAGAAAGGCCCGCCTTCATCCCCGTGACAGGCGGGGAAAACGCGCGCCTTTCAATTTAGAGTCTGTTTCTAAAATGAGGAATGTGCAGTTTCAAGCGGATCGGCTTGCAGTTCAAGGCGCTTTGACGATGGTTTACTGAAGATAAATCGAGGAAAAGCAACGCTGAAATGCATGCCGAGACGCCGAAAATGCATCTTTCCGAATTTAGAAACAGGCTCTAATAAATCGAACAAAATTGATTGAAACGCAACCCTGTTTGTGGTATAGTATGGGGGTGCATTACATATTTTGGAGGTCGGCAGTGGCATGGACGCTGGCTGGACGATGATACATCTGGCTCGCAGCGAGCAGAGCGCCCGGGAGATTCTGCGCTTTTTGCAGCAGGAAAGCTTTCTGGCGCGGTATCGCCGGGTGACGTCCGGCAGCGGGCAGCGGGATTGCTTTGAGATCCTGGTGCCCGCCGGCGAAGCCGCGGAAGCCCAGCAATTGCTGATCGAAAATAATTTACTGCGGTAAAGGCCGCAGGCGGGAGGTACGCATATGTCTCATATAGCAGTTTTGACCAGCGGCGGCGACAGCCCGGGAATGAACGCGGCGGTGATGGCCATCGCGCGCACGGCGGACATGCTGGGCATGTCCCTGATCGGCATCGACCGGGGCTACAACGGCCTGCTGGGCAAAAATCCCGATAAGGACTTCGTGCATCTTTCCTTGGAAAACGCGCTGGACATCGCCGACCTGGCCGGCACCCAGCTGCGCACGGCCCGCTGTCTGGAATTCAAAAACCTGGAAGTGCAGCAGCGGGCGGCCCAGCTGCTGCGGGATCGCGACGTGCGCGGCGTCATCGTCATCGGCGGCGACGGCAGCTTCAAAGGCGCCAAAGCTCTGTGCGATCAGGGCATTCCCTGCATCGGCATCCCCGGCACCATCGACAACGACCTGCCCTATACCTCCATGACCCTGGGCTTTGACACCGCCGTCAACGTATGCGTGGACGCTGTGCGAAGCATCCGCGCCACCTCCCGCTCCCATGACCGTCCCCATGTGGTGGAGGTGATGGGCCGTCACTGCGGCGACATCGCTCTGGAGACCGCCATGGCCACGGGCGCTGAAATCGTGCTGTGCCCCGAGGCCAAGCGCTGGCACATTGAAGAAGTGGCCAGCCACCTGCAGCGTCATATCGACCGCGGCGACTACCGCAGCACCATCGTGGTGGCCGAAGGCGCGTGGGAGCTGATGGCGCCCTTTGACATTTCCGGCTACCTGAACAGCCACGGCAAAAAGGTGTTCCCGGGCGAAGAAATCAACGCCCACCGTCTGGCCCAGCTGCTCTGCTGCATGTGCCACATGCCCGACGGCTCCTCCTGCGAGGCCCGGCATACCGTGATCGGCTACACCCAGCGCGGCGCCCGTCCTTCCGCCCGCGACGCGGCCTTCGCCTTTGAAGCCGGCGTGCGCGCCGTGGACCTGCTCAACCGCGGCATCGGCAACCGCGTCATCGGCCGCAAGGCCGGCCGCGTGTTCGATGAGGACTTGGAGAAGGCGCTGCGCGCCCGCCGTCCCTTCAACCGCATGATGTACAACGTGATCAACGCGCTGTAACGGCGGAAACACGCCTTTTAATTATCCAACAAAAAGCCGTCAGCCGGCAGATGGACGCAACCGTCCTCTGCCCGTTGGCGGCCTTTTGCAATCGTCATAAAATCGTTTTTCTTTTTTAAGAAAACCGTCACAGCCCGGAAGGACAAAACCGGATATAATAAATATGGAAAAATATGTCGCCCATAAGAGCAATCTGAAAAAAACGATCCTGCTCCTGCTGGCGCTGTGTCTGGCCCTGCCCTTTGCGGCGTTGGCCGAGGGAACGGCGCAGACCTATGGCGAATATACCTACAGTATTCCCTACGGCACCTACGCCGTGATCCTTTCCTATGACGGCGATGGAAGCGTCATCAACATTCCCGAGACCATCGAAGGGCTGCCGGTGGAGAGCATCTCCTCCTCCGCCTTTGACGCCTGCCGCGAGAAGATCACCGACGCAACCATTCCCGGCACGGTGAAAAAGTTCAGCAGCGCCTTCCGCGGCTGCGTCAGCCTGACCAACGTGACCATCCTGGAGGGTGTCACCACCATCGGCGCGGACGCCTTCAACGGCTGCTCCGCTCTGACCGAGGTGATCCTGCCCGAAAGCCTGACCGCCATCGGCGCGGGCGCCTTCCGCGGCTGCTCCAGCCTGGTGGATCTGGCGCTGCCCGCCGGGGTGAAGCAGATCGGCACTGACGCCTTTGCGGATTGCGGCAGCCTGGTGGGCATCAGCCTGCCCCAGGAAGCGCCCGCTGTGGAGGCCGTAATCACCGAGGATACCCATGCGCATCAGTGGACCCTGACCCAGACCACCGCCACCTGCATTGCCGCTGGCGAAGGCGCATACACCTGCTCTGTGTGCAAAAAGACGGAGCTGCGTCCGACCGATCCTCTGGGCCACGCCTTCAAAGCGGAATTTGACGACGGCACCGGCCGTCTGACCCTGACCTGCGACCGCTGCGCCGCCTCCGTCTCCGGCAACAGGATCACCGGCGCGCACTGGCAGGTCACCGGCGGCGCCGCCACCGTATGCGCCGACCGCGGCTATCACCTGTGTAAGCTGATCGACCGCACCGCCACCTGCTATGACGACGGCGAAAGCGAATCCCTGGTGTGCTCCTCCTGCGGCGAGGTGCTGAAGGCCGCCCAATTTCTGGGCAAGCGCAACCACTGGTGGCGCGACTGGGTGGTGGTGGATGAAGGCACCTGCGTCACGCCCCGCATTCTGGAACACACCTGCCGCCATTGCAGCGCCACGGAGCAAAAGAACGACGGCTTCAACTGCAAACGCCATCCCTGCTATATATGGGTCAATCAGTATGCCCCCGCCTGCGTCTCCTACGGCAGCACGGGCTATTTGATGTGCAAGTATTGCCATGCCGTAATCTCCTGCGCCACGGCTATCCAGCCCACCGGCGTGCACACCTATAATCCCAGCGGCGTATGTGTGTACTGCAAATATGTTAAACCCTGACGTCTCGCCTGTCCGCCGCCCCTTCGGGGGCGGTTTTTTGCATGATAGCATGGCTCCTTACATCGTTAGACAAGCTGAAATCAGTACTCTTGCCATTTTTCGTTTACCCGCCCAAAACAAAATGAAAAAAATCGTATAAATACCACAAAAAAACTTGCTCTTTGCGGCAACATGCGCTATATTAGAAGAAAGAAAGGAGATGGAGGTGTTCCCTATGACATTGCTGAACGGACGTTCTTTTCTGACGCTGCTGGATTACACGCCCGAGGAGATCGAATATCTGCTGGATTTGGCTGCGGATCTGAAAGCAAAGAAAAAGGCCCACATCCCCCACCGGCTGTGCGAGGGCAAAAGCGTGGCGCTGATTTTTGAAAAGACCAGCACCCGCACCCGCTGCGCCTTTGAGGTGGCGGCGGCGGACCTGGGCATGCACAGCACCTATCTGTCTCCCAGCAGTTCCCAGATCGGCAAAAAGGAGAGCATTGCAGATACCGCCCGGGTGCTGGGCCGCATGTATGACGGCATCGAATACCGCGGCTTCGCCCAGACCATCGTGGATGAGCTGGCCCGCTATGCCGGGGTGCCCGTGTGGAACGGCCTGACCAACGAATTCCATCCCACCCAGGTGCTGGCCGATCTGCTCACCATCCGGGAGCACTTTGGCTCCTTGCAGGGCAAAAAGCTGGTGTATATGGGCGACGCCCGGTATAACATGGGCAACTCCCTGATGGTGGTTTGCGCCAAGATGGGCATGCACTTCATCGCCTGCGCCCCGGCCGCTTATTTCCCGGATTCCGCCTTGGTGCAGGCATGCCAGACCTTCGCCCTGCAAACCGGCGCGCGCATCGAGTTTATGGAGGACCCCATAAAGGCCACCCGCGGCGCGGACGTGATCTACACCGACGTATGGGTCTCCATGGGCGAGCCGGACGATGTATGGCAAGAGCGCATCCAGTCCCTGTCCCCCTATCAGGTCACCGCGAGAATCATGCAGAACGCCGGGCCGCAATGCCGCTTTATGCACTGTCTGCCCGCCTTCCACGACATCCGGACCACCATCGGCCGGGAAATCCACAAAAAATATGGCTTGGCCGCCATGGAGGTGACGGACGAGGTCTTTGAAGGCCCTCAGTCCATCGTATTTGACCAGGCGGAAAACCGGATGCACACCATCAAAGCCATCATGGCCGCCACATTGGGAGATGCGTAAAACGGCGGATACTGTGAACTGGTATTATTTTCTGATTAAAACAATGCACTGAAAAACAGAAATTTGACGGGGAGAACGATGGGGCTTTTCCGGGGCCTTCCGGCCCGCTTTCCGCTGAAAGCCTGCCACTGGCAGCCTTTCCGGGCGCTCCAAGCCCCCATACCCCACCGGGGTGCAAGTTGCACCCCGGACCCCGCCAATGGCGGATGTTGCACGACTTCGATAATGGGCAACTTCCCGCAGTTGCTTACGTAACGCCATCCACCGCTTCCGGGCAGCCAGCTCCGCTGGCGTGCTGTGCGCAAAGCGCACAGCGAAAAACCGCTGGACAGACCAGAAAATGAATGCTTTCATTTTCTGGCTGGCCATCGGTTTTTCTTATGCCCGGAAGCTCTCTTAGCGACTT
>CACWUV010000046.1 GCA_902764185.1 uncultured Eubacteriales bacterium | reverse complement strand
CAATTTTTTTAATATCTTTTTTCGTGTTGCTCATGATGATTTCCTCCTCAAATTTGCTGTGAATAAGCAATCAGCCTTTACAACGGATTCCTTATCTATGATGATTGTACCGAAAGCGTATGCATCTGTCAATGCGTGAAATGATCCGGAGTAAGGAAGAAAAAACGGAGTGGGGGAGGGGAGGACTGTATCATGCTATTCCCTGATTAAAACAAGACACAGAAAAACGGAAATTAGAAACAGGCTCTAGTTAGTTAGACAGCACGAGATCCTACTGGCCGAAGGCCAGTAGGATCTCGTTTGACTATTATTAACCCCTCATCCAAATTCTGTTTGTGTGTATGTAAAAAAACCAGCATATAAGCACAAAAAAACACCCGAAATCATAATGATTTCGGGCATTTGGTGCACCATCAGGGACTCGAACCCGGGACACCCTGATTAAGAGTCAGGTGCTCTACCAACTGAGCTAATGGTGCATAATTGCTGGAGCGGGTGATGGGAATCGAACCCACATAGCCAGCTTGGAAGGCTGGAACTCTGCCATTGAGTTACACCCGCAGGGAGAGCTCACCGGGATAATGGAGCGGTAGACGAGGCTCGGACTCGCGACCTCAACCTTGGCAAGGTTGCGCTCTACCAACTGAGCTACTACCGCATAAGTGGTGCGGACGAAGAGACTTGAACTCTTACGTCGTTAGACACCAGATCCTAAGTCTGGCGCGTCTGCCATTCCGCCACGCCCGCAAGACTCCAGGACCGAGATTCCGAAGGGGATGGTGACCCATCGGAGATTCGAACTCCGGACACCTTGATTAAAAGTCAAGTGCTCTACCACCTGAGCTAATGGGTCATTTGGCAGGGGTGGCAGGGTTCGAACCTACGAATCAGGGAGTCAAAGTCCCTTGCCTTACCGCTTGGCTACACCCCTATAAAGGAGACATGCCAACCGAGAGGAGAAAATGGGGTGGGTAGTGGGAGTCGAACCCACGATATCCAGAGCCACAATCTGGCGCTCTAACCACTGAACTATACCCACCATAAAGGGTTGGCGCGCCTGAAGGGATTCGAACCCCTGACCCACGGCTTAGAAGGCCGTTGCTCTATCCGACTGAGCTACAGGCGCAGGCCGCTGTCGGGGAGTGTCGGGGGACTTGTTTTCCCTGCTGACAGATATAGATATTATCACAAACCCTTCCGGATGTCAACCCTTTTTTTGAAAAATTTTATTAAAACATGAAAAGCATGCTCATTCCTTGCGGTCGAAGGTAAGAACCTCGGTGATGGTCAGGGCGCTGTCGTCCTGGATGCGGCTCAGAATGCGGGCCTTGTCCTGGCCCATGGCGGGCACGGGACAAAAATCGGTGGTGCCGTCCTGGACGCCGCTGGTCATCAGGGGGATCAGGGCGGCCTGCACGCCGTCGCAGACGCCGTGGGCAAAGTGCAGGGTGAGCCGCACGGCCAGGCCGTCGTAATCGGTGGGCTGCAGGTTGCCGCCAAAGACAAAATTGCCCAGGCTGTAAAAGATGGGCTTGCCGCCATAGCTTTCGATGCCCTGCACCACATGGGGATGGGTGCCCACGATGCAGTCCGCGCCCGCGTCCAGGATGGCGTGGGCCATTTCGGCCTGAAAGGCGTTGTGGCCCGGCTCGTATTCCGTGCCGAAGTGGCAGGCATAGAGGATATAGCTGCAACCGGCGTCGCGCAGCGCCTGGATCTCCCGGGCGGGCTGGCTGCGGTCCTGCTTCCAGCTGGTCTCGCGGATGCCGCCAAAGCCGATCTTGACGCCATCCTTTTCGTAGATCCAGGTGTGGGTATAGCCGCTGTAGGTGATGCCCGCGGCGGTCAGGGCGGCCCGGGTGCTGCTGCGGCCGGAGAAGCCGTAATCGATATAGTGGTTGTTGGCGATGTTCACATGCTCCACGGAAGCGGCGGCCAATATCTCCGTAAAGGCCGTGGGCCCGCGGAAATTATACAGCCGGCCCTCAGTCTTATCCTTGCTGTCGTCCTTCAGCACGCATTCGAGGTTCAAATAGGTCACGTCGTCCGTGGCGAACAGATCGGCAAAATGGCGCAGGGGATAGGCGGTGCCCTCCGCCGCCACTACGGAATCGAAGGAAGCCGCCTGGCGGCGCAGGCTGTCCTCGCTGCCCAGCAGCGCATCCCCGGCCAGGGTGATGACGATGCTGGTCTCGGGCGGCGGCGTGGGGGTGGGGGAAGGCGTGGGCACGGGGGTCGGGGTGGCCGTCGGCACGGCTGTGGCCGTGGGAATGGGGGAGGGGGTGATCACCGGCGTCGGCGTGGCTGTGGGCGCGGGCAGCGCGTCGGCGCTCCACAGAACGGCGTAGGTCTTTTCGCCCACCATGCCGTCGGCGCTGAGCCGGTTGGTTTTCTGGAAGGCGATCACGGCGCTCTCCGTGGCCCCGCCAAACACGCCGTCCAGCTCGGCGTCATAGTAGCCCAGGGCGGTCAGCCGTTCCTGCAGTTGCAGCACCCGCACGCCCCGGGATTTGTAGGAGAGCAGCCCCGCGTAGGCAGGCTCGGGGGTGGGGGTGATCTCCGGCGTGGGGGTGGGGAGGGATGTCGCCGTGGGTTCCGGGGTGCGCGTGGGCACGGGGAAAGCCGTGGGCGTGGCCGTGGGAGCGGGAGAAGGCGTGGCGGTGGGCTCCAAGGCGGCGCGCAGGGCGGCCCGGTTCTCCGGGTCGTCCAGCACCAGCACCTTGGTGTTATAGGGAATATGGGTCCACAGCCAGTAGATGTTCAGCCCGTTTTCGCCGGGGGCAGGGTCCACCCGCACGCAGCCGTGGCTGGCCTTCTGGCCCAGATATTGCGCCTGCTCGCTGTAATTCAGCTTGGCGCCGTCCCGCTTGCAGCCCAGGGAATGGATCAGGTTGCCGCCGTCGATGCGCAGCACGTAATTATACTGGAAGCCTTCATCATTGAACAGCAGGCTGCGGTCGGTGGTCAAAAAGGCTCCGGCCAGGGTTTCCCGAAACAGCTTGTTCCTGATGGGCAGGCCGGTGGATACGGGGATCGTGCCCAGCTTTTCCCCGTCGCGCCATACGCTCAGGGTTTGGGCGTTCTTGTCCACCACGATGCCGTAATGGGCGTTGGGGATCACGTTTTTGAGCTTATTGGCGGGCACATAGCCCTCCACATAGTCGCCGTCCTCCTGTCGCCAGGTGCCGATGCGGGCAAAGCCCCCGACGTCCTCTTCCAGCACCAGCACGGCGTGGCTCTGGCCGTGCAGGGTGCCCAGCACGCCGCCGGACGCGCTGGGCCCGGCGTAGATATTCTGATGCTGCACTTTGCCGATGTCCACCACCGTCACCGGGGCCATGAGACACTGCCAGGTGTCGGCCTCCGACGCGGGCAGAAAGAGGGCTGGATCGCTGACGGCCACCGGCGGGATGGGCGGCACGGTGTCCTTGACCTCCAGGGGGATGACGATGGGCTCCTGGGGGCCGTTTTTCACGGTAAAGGTCAGGGTATAGCGCCCGGGAGCCACGCTGCGGCCTTCCAACTGGCCGTTCCAGCTGAAAATGTGGGGCAGGCCGTCGCTGGGCTCCAGGGTCCAGGTTTTGAGATGGGTTTCGGGCGCGTCGGCCTCCGCCAGCCGCACGTGGATCAGCCCGCTGTCCGTCAGCAGATAATTGACCAGGAAGCCGTCATAGCCCGCATACACCACGTCCCCGGAGGGAATGCAGTATTGCAGGGCCGTCAGCGGCGTGGACACGCGCACCACGGCTTCGGCGTGGCAGCTGCCCGCGGCGGTGATCAGGTGGGCGCTGAGGGAATAATTGCCCCGGGGCGGCGCTTCGCCGTTGTTCCCCAGGCCGTCCCACAGGATCTCCAGCGGGCCGGGCTGCACCTGCTGGCGGGCGATCTCATGGCGAATATAGGCGTCCGCCACCGTCACGGTCACCTCGCCCGCCTCCGGTATGTCCAGCGCCAGGCGGTGCTCCCCATAGGGACGCACCACCTCCGGCACGGTGAGGGTCAGCGCCGGCTCCTCCGCATGGGCCAGCAGGGGCAGCAGCAATACGAGCAAAAACAATAATCTCTTCATTTTCCAGCCATCCATGATTGAATAAAGCCTTCCCACTGGGACAGGGGAAGGCTTTTGTGATCAGTTCCGTCCACTCATTCCTGGGGCAGCGCCTTGATGGAGGTGTGGATGGCGTCGTAGATCTTCATATAGCTGCTGTTGTACCAGCCGGGGCAGGAGATGTGCAGGGTCAGCCGCTGGCTGTCGCTGATGATGGCCATGTGCACGCGGCCGCGCACGATGGTGCCGTCGGCCAGCACGCCGCGGTAGTTGTTGTAATAGCCCGTGCCGTTCATCAGCTTTTTGCTGGCGGCCTTGTAGGTCTCCCAGGTGGTGTAGGATGCGCCTTCATTCTCCAGAAACCGGGCCAGGTCGTTTTTCAGGTCGTTGGCGGAGTAGGTCCTGGTGATGCCGGAAATTTCCAGGGTGATGGTGCAGGGATAGTTGTCCTTCACCGCGGCGGCGGGCTCGGTCAGGATGTACTTGCCGCTGATGTTCTCATTGATCTCATAGCCCACGGCGGATTTGAAGGACAGGCCCAGCTTGGTGGAGATGTAATCCCCAAAGGTGAAGGTCAGCTCCGGCCGGGGCGTGGGGGTGGGCATATCGATGGGGTCGATGGGAATGGGCGTGGCGCCGGCGTAGACCTTGTTTGCCTGCGCGGCGGGCGCCACAGCCGAACCGTCCTCCTCGGAGGCGGGATTATAGGACAGCTGGGTGGGCTCCGCGGTGGGCAGATTGTCCAGCGGCGACACCTGGCCGCCTTCCGCCTGCGCCGCCGCAAAGACGCAAAGCGTCATCACCAGCATCAAAGCATAAAGCATCACATGTTTCTTCATGGCTGAAAACCCTCCATCAGGATGTACAGAACCAAAGCGAATAACAGCCCATGATTGGCTTTATACAATTGTAATAGATTCGAAACATTTTGTCAAGCAATATTTACAATTTGAGCAGAGGGGAGGAGGCGATTTTTTAAGGAACCTCCGATGATTTCGTTGGCGCGGCAGACGGCATCTTCCCTGCGACCTGCCGAGCATAAAAATCTCGATTTAGCCTTCGGCTCCGGGGCCTGCCGGCCCGCCAGCGGCGGAGGCCTCGAACGTCTCCTCGTGCCGATTTTTGTTTTTAGTGTCTTGCTTTAATCAGGGAACAGCATTACTTCAGCGCGCACTCGATGCTTCCTTCCCTGCTCAGCACGGTGCCGTCTCCGGCCACCTGGGCCACGGACACCATGCCTGCGGTTTCAGCGATCCTGTCGATGAGCCCGGGCAGGGCCACCAGGGTGTTTTTATCCACAAACACGGTGTCCAGCTTGTGTTCGTCCATGCAGATGACGCTGAACCGGGTAAAGTTATCGCCGCGCACGATCAGCGCCTTGCCGTCGTAGGCCGCGCTGTCCACCTGGATGGGCTTAACGCCCATGCGCATGCTGGCGGGGGTATAGGGCAGCTGGCCGTCGTAGAGGTATTGGTCGCCGTAGAGCACATCGTATTCCAGGTGGTGCAGGTCCTCCAGGTAGTTTTTATCCTGCCAGCGCTGCTGGTGAAAGCGCATCAGCGCGCCGTTGCTGATGCCGCAGCGGCCCAGGGTGTAGGCCGTCAGCTGGAAGCTGGTGATGTCCCGGTCCTCCTTTTGCAGGCTGCCGTTGTTGCTCCAGATCACGTATTCCGTGGCCAGCATGCTGCCGGAGCGCAGGCTGTCCTCCGGCAGATCCAGAGCGGGCAGATGATCGCCGTAGATCACCAGCACCACGGGCTCGGGATAAGCCTCCAACGCCGTGAGCAGCTCAGAGAGAAAATCGTCGGTCTCCTTCAATTGGCTCACATAGTATTCAAATGCGTTTTTGAGGCCGGGACTGTCCTCCAACCCCGTGCTGGTGATGGCGTAGGGCACCGCGGGCGCGTCTGTGCTATACATGCCGTGGCCCTGGACGGACACGGTGAAAATCACGTCCGGGGCGTCCTCAGCCCGCAGACAGTCCATTATGGGGCCGATCAGGTGCTTGTCCCGGCACCAGCCCAGGCTGTTGACGGTGTAATCCTGCATGTACTCGATGGAGGTGAAGGTGTCAAAGCCCAGCCGCGGGAAGACCAGATAGCGCTGATAAAAGGTGGCGGTGTTGCTGTGGATGGCGTGGGCGGCATAGCCCAGATCCTTGAGGTCGTAGGCCATGGACTCGCACACCGCCTCCTGCAGAACCGTGCTGTAGGGATATTCGCCGGTGCCAAAGTCGCTGAGGTTCATGCCCGTGACCACCTCAAACTCCACGTTGGCCGTGCCGCCGCCGATCATGGGCACATAGAGATAGCCCGTGGAGCATTCCTTTTTGAGCCGGGTAAAGGTGGGCACGGGGTCCTGGCTCAATGAGACGGTGGTGATGTTATCCGGCGACAGGAAGGATTCCAACTGCAAAAAGATGAAATTGGGATTTTGACGGGCGGGAGCCGCCGCCGGGGTGGCCTGCACCTCGGTGACGATGCCGCTGATGGTTTTTTTGTCGTAGGTTTGCGGCCGCGAAACGCCGCGGTCCACGGCGCTGCGCAGGAGGCTATAGGGGAAGCCGTAGCGGCGGTAGGCCTTGGCGGGCTCGGCGTAATCCCGGCACAGCATGGAATAGGGCACGGTGCAGGCCGCGGTGACGCACCACACCAGCAGGATGAACAGCAGGCCCCGCTTGCGCTGGGGCTGCTCCCGCCGGGCCTTGCGGAACACGAGCACCATGGCCGCCGCGATGGCCAGCAGCGCCAGGCCGATCAGCACAAACTGGCCGATGGTCACATAGGCGTTGGAAATGCTGGTGTTCTTGATCCAGATCACAAAGTCGTAAAAGCCCAGGGGCGTGATGCGCACGATGCCCATGATGAAGTTGATGATGCCCAGGGCCACCCACAGGGTGCTCGCCAGGGCGATGGCGAAGATCCGCCGGTGGGACAGCATGGCGCCCGCCAGGGTGGACAGGATGATCAGGGTGTTATACAGGTAGGCGTGGGGCGTTTTGAACGCAAACAAGGCCGCGTCCACCAGGGAGTGGCGCGACAGGGATTCGATGGTAAAGTTGATCAGCAGCGACAGGACGATCAGCTTGAACGCCCGCCGATAGAAGATCCGGCGGGCAGTTTCCTGTTGAGACATGGCTTTTTACCTTCCATTGCTTCCGGGCAGCATGAGGCGGTAGGCGGCATGCAGATTGCGCACGTGTACCTCCGTGCCCGCGTCGCCCCGCTCGCCGTCCAGGGACCAGGGCATGGGCTCCGGCATGTGAAAGACAGCCTCCTCCACGTGGCGGTACACCACCAGCGGATGATCGTAGCTGCCCACCAGCATGCTGGGCAGGATGCCGGAAAGATCGGCGATGCTGCGGGGGCGGCGCATCATCAGCAGCTCGTGCTTGCCGTCCCACAGGCCGTTTTCCTCCATGGGCAGCTTGACCATGCCGCCCAGGGAACGGGTGCTGCAAAAAGCGCCGAAGAAGAATTCGCCCGTGATGGTTTCCTCCGGCAGCTCCACCGTCACATGGTAGCTTTGGATGCGGGTCAGCTCCTGAGCGCCGGTGAGAATGTAGGCCAGGTGGCCCAGCTTGTTTTTCAGCGCCCGGTCCGTCTCGTAGGAGGTGCGGGTGAAGGCGCCGAAGCTGGCCACGTAGGAGAACACCCGGCCGTCAAAGCTGCCGGCGTCCATGGCCACGGCGTTGCCCGCCAGGCCCACCGCCGCAGCGGACATGGGGTCGTGGGGCAGGCCCGCGGACAAGGCCAGATCGTTGGTGGAGCCCATGGGCACATAGCAAAGGGGCGGGGCGTCGGGCAGCTTGGTCAGCCCGCCCAGGGTTTCGGACAGGGTGCCGTCGCCGCCCACGCACATCAGCATACTGTGTCCTTCGCTCTCCTCCAGAGCAAAGCGCGCGGCGTCCCCCGCGCCCAGGGTTTCGCAAATATCCACATTCCAGCCGTAGCGCTGGTACATATGCGCAATTTCATCCTTCAGGGTTCGGCCCCGGCCCATGCCGGCGGCAGGATTGACGATGAGAAGCAGATTGTTGCCCATGCTCCGCCTCCTTTTTCATGACGACATACAAGTTTATTATAACAGCATGTTCATAAATTGTCCATATGGGGGGACAATGCTTGTATAATGCGAAAAAAGATGCTAAAATAAGCAGTATCAATTTTGAATTGGAGGTTTTTGGTTTTATGGAAAGACCCAATGCCTGGAAAGCCTATGACGAAAACGCTCTGAAGGAACTGGAAGCGGTCAGCGCCCGTTACCGCGCTTTTTTGGATAACGGTAAGACCGAACGCGAATGCGTGAAGCAGGCGGTGGCGATGGCCCGCGCCCATGGCTATGCCGACCTGGCCGACGCCGTGAAGGAAGGCCGCCGCCTGAACCCCGGCGACAAGCTGTATTCCGTGTGCATGGACAAGTCCATCATGCTGTTCCACCTGGGCCAGGAGCCCCTGGAAAATGGCATCAACATCGTGGGCGCGCACATCGACAGCCCCCGCATCGACGTGAAGCAGAACCCCTTCTATGAGGACACCAACCTGGCCTATGCCGACACCCATTATTACGGCGGCATCAAAAAGTACCAGTGGGTGGCCCGCGCCCTGGCCCTGCATGGCGTGGTGGCCAAGAAGGACGGCACCCTGGTGGAGATCGTCATCGGCGAGGACGAAAACGATCCTGTGCTGGCCATCAGCGATCTGCTGATCCACCTGGCCCAGGAGCAGATGGGCAAGAAGGCCAGCGAGGTCATCCCCGGCGAGGGCCTGGATATCCTCATGGGCGGCCGTCCCCTGGAAGGCGAGGAGAAGGAGCCCGTCAAGGCGCTGATGCTCAAGATTTTGAAGGAGCGCTACGGCATTGAGGAGGAGGACATGCTCTCCGCTGAGATCGAGTGCGTGCCCGCGGGCCGCGCCCAGGACCTGGGCCTGGACCGCAGCATGATCCTGGGCTACGGCCACGACGACCGCGTGTGCGCCTATGCCGAATTGGAGGCCATGTGGCAGCTGCCCGCCATCCCCGCCTATACCTGCTGCTGCCTGCTGGCCGATAAGGAAGAGATCGGCAGCGTGGGCGCCACCGGCATGCGGGCCCATTACTTTGAGAACGCCATGGCCGAGCTGGTCAATCTGACCTGCGACAGCTACAGCGAATTGGTGCTGCGCCGGGCGCTGAAAAACAGCCGCATGCTGTCCTGCGACGTCAGCGCGGGCTATGATCCGCTGTATGCCGGCGTGTTCGAAAAGAAGAACGCCGCCATCCTGGGCAACGGCGTGGCCTTCAACAAGTTCACCGGCTCCCGGGGCAAGAGCGGCAGCAACGACGCCAACGCCGAGTTCCTGGGCCGCCTGCGCCGCATCATGGACGATAACAAGATCGCCTGGCAGACTGCCGAGCTGGGCAAGGTGGACGTGGGCGGCGGCGGCACCATCGCCTACATCTGCGCCCTCTACGGCATGGAGGTCATCGACAGCGGCGTGCCCGTGCTGAGCATGCACGCCCCCGAGGAGATCATCAACAAGGCCGATCTGTACGAGGCCGTCAAGGCCTACGCTGCCTTTATGAAGGAAGCGTAAGACGCGCAAACAGACCCAAAAGATCCTTCGGCCCGTAAGTGGAGCCGAAGGATCTTTTTGTTTATTTTATGAAATCGCGCTGTCAGGGCTGTCCCCGGCTTTGCCGTCCAGCAGGGTGATCTTGCCTTCCTCCTCTTTGGAAAGGATCTGCTGGAATTCCTCGCCGCTGATGTTTTCCTTCTCCAGCAGGTATTCGGCCAGGTCATGGAGCTGGCGGGTGTGCTGCTTGAGGATGTCCAGGGCCTTGTCGTAGGCCTGGGAGATCAGCTTGATCACTTCTTCGTCGATCTGGCTGGCGGTCTCGGCGGAGCAGGCCAGCTGGGCGTCGCCGCCCAGGTACTGGTTGGCGTTGGTCTCCAGGGCCACCATGCCGAATTTTTCGCTCATGCCGTAGCGGGTGATCATGGCGCGGGCCAGCTTGGTGGCCTGCTCGATGTCGTTGCTGGCGCCGGTGGTGCAGGTGTTGCAGGCGTATTCCTCGGCGGCACGGCCGGCGGTGAGCACGGCCAGCTTGGCCAGAATATCCTCGCGCTTCATCAGCACGTGCTCCTCCTCATCCACCTGCATGGTGTAGCCCAGCGCGCCGCTGGTGCGGGGGATGATGGTGATCTTCTGCACGGGCACGGCGTTCTTCTGATGGGCCGCCACCAGGGCATGGCCGATTTCGTGATAGGCCACGATGCGCTTTTCGCTGTCGGGGATCACAAAGCTCTTGCGCTCGGTGCCCGCGATGACGTTCTCCACGCTGGCCTCCAGGTCCTCCTGGGTCACGGCCTCGCGGCCCATGCGCACGGCGCGCAGGGCGCTTTCGTTTACGATGTTGGCCAGATCCGCGCCGCTGGCGCCCACGGTGGAGCGGGCGATGGCGGTGAAGTCCACGCTCTTGTCGGTGGTGATGCCCCGGGCGTGTACCTTCAATACGGCCTCGCGGCCGCGCAGGTCGGGCAGATCCACGGTGATGCGCCGGTCAAAGCGGCCAGGGCGCAGCAGAGCGGCGTCCAGGATTTCCGGACGGTTCGTCGCGCCCAGCACCACGATGCCCTTGCTGGCGTCAAAGCCGTCCATCTCGGCCAGCAGCTGGTTCAGCGCCTGCTCCCGCTCGTCGTTGGAGCTCAGGCCCACCGCGTCGCGCTTTTTGCCGATGGCGTCGATTTCATCAATAAAGATGATGCAGGGAGCCTTCTCCGTGGCCTGCTTGAACAGGTCGCGCACGCGGGCCGCGCCGGTGCCCACGAACATCTCCACAAAGGCGGAGCCGCTGACGAAGAAGAAGGGCACCTTGGCTTCGCCGGCCACCGCCTGGGCCAGCAGGGTCTTGCCGGTACCGGGAGGTCCCACCAGCAGCGCGCCCTTGGGCAGCTTGGCGCCGATGGCCCGGTATTTCTCGGGCTGGTGCAGGAAGTCCACCAATTCGATCAATTGCTCCTTGGCCTCGTCCTGACCGGCCACGTCGCTAAACTTTTTGCTCTCGTCGCTGACGGAGTACATCTTGGCGCTGCTCTTGCCAAAGCTCATGGCGCCCATGCCGCCCGCGCCGCCTTTGCGCACCATGCGCACGATCATCACGATGATCACGGCGTAGAAGGCGATGGGCAGCACCACGCTGACCAGCAGGCTCAGGATGGACACGCCGCTGGTGTTCTCCCCGCCGAATTTCACGTCCGCCCGCAGCAGACGATCCACCAGGTAGGGGTCCTCCACCGCCACGGTCTGATAGGTTTTGCCCGCGCTGCCGTCATAGAACCACCGGGGCAGGCTGCTGTCCGTCTTCAGGGTAAAATTGATGGTGGCGCTGCCGATCTGCACGGTGTCCACCTGGCCGCTTTCCACCATGGTGATAAAGTCGCTGTATTCCACCGTCTCCACGCTGCCGCCCAGCATATTGCGGGCGGAGATGATGCTGGAGAGCAGCAGCACGCCCAGCACCACGATCATCACATAGAACCAGGGCGAGCGCGGCATCTGCGGCTTGTTGTATCTTTTGGGCTCGTTGTTGTTATTATCCATTGTCTCTCTCCTTCTTTCAGGATGGATGCGGCGCTCAACCCCAGGAAAATTTAGTTAAACGCTTATGCATCGAACACATTGTAGCGTATCTTATCGTTTTTTGTCAATATATATGGAGCAAAGTTAACAATCCCGCCATATATTAGAGGTTTCTAATTTTTCGTCCTTTGCGCCGGCGGAGGAATGTGATATACTGGGACGGTAAGGACGGTACATCATATGATCAATCAAACGGTAAAAACCAAATTGGCGCTGCTGCCCGACAGCCCCGGCTGCTATCTGATGAAGCACGAGGGGGAGATCATCTATGTGGGCAAGGCGGTGAACCTCAAAAACCGGGTGCGCAGCTATTTTCACACCAAGGAGCACACCCCCAAGGTGGCCGCCATGGTGGCGCAGATCGACGATTTTGACATCCTGCTGTGCAACACCAATCTGGAGGCCCTGGCCCTGGAATGCAACCTGATCAAGCTGCACAAGCCCCACTATAACATCCTCTTGAAGGATGACAAGCACTATCCCTACGTGCGCGTGGATAAAAACGAGCCCTTTCCCCGGGTGACCATCGCCCGGCGCATGCAGAAGGACGGGGCCCAGTACTTCGGACCCTATATCGGAGCCAACGCCATCAAGGACGTGCTGGAGGTGCTGCGCAAGGCCTTCCCGCTGCGCACCTGCGATAAAAAGCTGCCGCTGGCCCGGCCCATCCGGCCTTGCGTCAATTATGAGATCGGCCGCTGCCTGGCGCCCTGCGCGAATAAGTGCACCCAGGAGGAATATCAGCAGGTGGTGGACGGGGTTCTCTCCTTTTTGAACGGCAACGTGAAGGAGATCACCGATAAGCTGCAAAAGGAAATGCAGGCCGCCAGCGCCGCCTGGGATTTTGAAACCGCCGCCCAGAAGCGCGACGCCCTGAAGGATATAGAGGGCATGCTGGAGCGCCAGCGGGCCATCCAGACCAACGACGCCCAGCAGGACGTGCTGGCCCTGGCCCAGGACGGCCTGGACGCCATGGCCCAGGTGCTTATCATCCGCGGCGGGCGCATCATCGGTGGAGAGAGCTTCGCCCTGCCCGGCGAGGGCAACGAGCCCGCCTCCTCCGTGCTGACGGAATTTGCCCTGCGCTATTATGCCGACCGCCAGCCGGCCCGGGAGATATTGACGCCTCTCATGGAGGACGCCGAGACCATGCAGCAACTGCTGCGGGAAAAGCGGGGCAGCGCCGTCAACGTCATCATTCCCCAGCGGGGCGAAAAGCGCGCCCTGGTGCTCATGGCCGAGCGCAACGCCGCCGACGCCCTGGAAAAGCGCAACGCCCGCCAGCAGGTGCACGAGCAGCGCACCACCGGCGCCTGCGAGGAATTGCAGCGCATCATCGGCATGGACAAGTTTCCCCATCGCATCGAGGGCTTTGATATTTCCAACACCCAGGGCGTGCTGAGCGTGGCCAGCATGGTGGTGTTCATCGACGGCGAGCCCGCCCACCGGGAGTATCGCCATTACCGCATCAAGACGGTAGATGGCCCCAATGATTTTGAGAGCATGAAGGAGGTGCTCACCCGCCGCTTCGCCCGCACCCAGCGGGAGGAGGCCGGGGAGCGCTGGGTCATGCCCGACCTGGTGCTGGTGGACGGCGGTCCCCAGCAATTGCGCTTTGCCCAGGAGGCCATGCGCGCCGTGGGGGTGCAGGTGCCCATGTTCGGCCTGGCGGAACGGCTGGAGGAGATCTGGCTGCCCGGCCGGGAGGAGAGCATCATCCTGGATCGCCGCAGCCCCGCCCTGCACCTCATCCAGGGCATCCGTGACGAGGCTCACCGCTTCGCCATCACCTATCACCGCTCCCTGCGCGGCAAGGCCCAAACCCATTCCTCCCTGGAGGACATTCCCGGCATCGGCCCCGCCCGCCGCAGAGCCCTGCTGCAATATTTCGGCTCCATCAAAAGAATGAAGGAGGCCGAGGTGGAGGATCTGCTCAAGGTTCACGGCATGACCCGCCCCGCCGCGGAAACCGTGTATCAGGCGCTGCATCCGGCGGTGGAGGAGTGAAAGACGAGGATAAACGGAGAGATAACGCTGAATTAATAATGAATAATTGTAGCATGTTTGATAAAAGCTGCCAGCCAAAGGGGTGTTATCCCTTTAGCTGGCAGCTTTTATGACTGATTAAAATTATTTATTATTCATTTTTGCTGCATTTGCCAATTTCTCTATTTAACACGGTACTGTCAATAGTTATGCGCAAATTTGTCAGCAGACCCAGTAAATGAAGCCGGTTATCCCGCAACGGAGGCGTTGTTTTCCAGCGTCTCCAGGTGCT
>CACWUV010000045.1 GCA_902764185.1 uncultured Eubacteriales bacterium | reverse complement strand
GGCCCGGGCGATGGCCACCCGCTGCTGCTGGCCGCCGGAAAGCTGATAGGGATAGGCGGCCTCGCGTTCGGCCAGGCCCACTTTTTGCAGGAGCTTGCGGGCGTAGGCCTGGGCTTTCTCCTTTTTGCGGCCCAGCACG
This sequence comes from uncultured Eubacteriales bacterium, assembly GCA_902764185.1. Classification (GTDB taxonomy): domain Bacteria; phylum Bacillota; class Clostridia; order Christensenellales; family Aristaeellaceae; genus SFMI01. Next base: position 14,243 of record CACWUV010000045.1, on the reverse strand, counting down.
CAGATTTGGGCCTCGGTGATGTTGCGCAGCACATTCATATGGGGAAACAGGTTAAAATTCTGAAACACATAGCCCATCTTGAGGCACAGGGCGCGCAGCTCCTTTTCCGGGGCGTACACGCCGTTCTCCACCATTTTGCGGCCGTCGATCTCAATGGTGCCGCCTTCCACCCGCTCCAGGTTGTTAAGGCAGCGCAGCAGCGTGCTCTTGCCCGAGCCGCTGCGGCCGATGATGGCCACCGTCTCGCCGGGATTGACGGCAAGGCTGATGTCCCGCAGCACGGAGAGCTCTCCGAAGCCCTTCACAATATTCTTCGCTTGCAGCATGGCGCGCCCTCCTTACTGATAGTAGTTGAGCTTGCGCTCCACCATGCGGCACGCCTGCTCGGTGATGCCGTTGAACACCAGATACATCAGCATGGCGATGATGTAGGGCTCGATGGAGGACGAGGTGGACACGTGCTTTTTGGCCAGGCTCATCAGCTCTGTAACGGCGATGGTGCTGGCCAGGGCGGTGTCCTTCACCAGGGTGATGACCTCGTTGGTCACGGGCAGCAGCACCCGCTTGCACACCTGCGGCAGCACGATGCGAAAAAAGGTCTGGGCGCGGCTCATGCCCAGCACCTGACCGGCCTCCCATTGGCCCACGGGAATGGACTGAATGCCGCCCCGGAAGATCTCCGCAAAATACGCGGCGTAATTGATGGTGAAGGCCACGATGGCCGCGGTGAAGCGGTCAAAATTGAAGGGCAGCACGCGGGGCAGCAGAAAATAAATGAACATCACCTGCAGCATCAGCGGCGTGCTGCGCAGCACATAGATATAGATGGAGATGGGCGCCCGCACGATGGCCAGCCTGCTCATGCGGCCTTTGGCCACCAGCATGCCCAGAGGAATGGAAAGCACCAGCGTCAATATGAAAATGCGCCCGGTCACCTGCAATCCCTGCAGCAGGATCTGCACCAGGTTCCACAGCTTTTCGGGGTTATTGAAGTATTTCATTCAGTGCTCCTTATGAATAGCAAACAATCGGGGACCGGCGAGTGGCCCCCGATTGCTGATTTTGATTGGGATTATTGGGCAGCGCCCACGATGGAAATGTTCTTGCCGAACCACTTCTGGCTGATCTCGGCGATGGTGCCGTCGGCTTCCATCTTCAGCAGGATCTCGTTCACCCTGTCGCGCAGCGCCGCGTCCTCCTTGCGGAAGCCGATGCCGTAGAGGTCATCTTCCAATTCGTCCACAACCACCAGGCTTTCGTCGCCCAGACCGGCAATGCGGTATTCCGCCACCACCAGGTCGATGAGCACGCCGTCCACGCCGCCCTGCTGCAGATCCATCAGGGCCGTCAGATATTCGTCATAAGCCAGCACGTTGACGGAGGCATAGAAATCGGCGTATTGATCGTAGGTTTCCAGCACTTCCTCGGCAAAGGAACCGCTCTGCACGGCGATGTTCTTGCCCGCCATGTCGGCAATGCCGGTATAGCCCGCGCTGTCCTTGGCGATCATGACGATCTTGTTGTTCATATAGGGGAAGGACATGGACATGCTGGCCAGGCGCTCATCGGTGATGGACATGCCGTTCCAGATGCAGTCAATGTTCTTGCTGGAAAGCTCCATTTCCTTGGCGGCCCAGTCGATGGGCTGGCAGATCAGCTCCACGCCCAGGCGCGCGGCCACTTCGGCGGCCAGGTCGATGTCGTAGCCGATGATCTCGTTGGTGTTTTCATCCCTAAATCCCATGGGCGGGAAGGTGTCGTCCAAACCCAGGATCAGGGTACCCTTCGCCTGGATGTCGGCCACGGAGGTGTCTTCCGCAAAGGCGTGGTGCGCCATGACACCTACTAACAACAGGGTAACAAGCAGCAGAGACAGGAACTTCTTCATCACAACGCACTCCTTTCGGAAATTATTGTTTCCCCCATCCGTCGAAGAAGGAACGGAAAAAGGATTGGACGCAGGATAGCACAACTTTGAAGCGCCGTCAAGGGGATTTTGTGTTTTTTAAATGTTTTTCGCATTGTTATGCATATATGCAGCATTTCAGCATAAAAACCGGCGTTTATTTTGCTTGCATCCTGCGGAAAAGCGTGATATGCTACATCTGTATTTGGCACGTTTTTGCCAAGAACGCAAGAATGGAGGAGGCGCCATGTCCAACATCTGGCACGACATCAGTCCCCACCGCATCACCCCCGACGATTTTATCGCCGTGATCGAGATCGAGAAGGGCAGCAAGAACAAATATGAACTGGACAAGGAAACGGGCCACATCATCCTGGACCGCATCCTATATACATCCACTCACTATCCGGCAAACTATGGTCTGATCCCCCGCACCTACGCGGACGACCACGATCCCCTGGACGTGCTGGTGCTCTCCAGCGAGTCCATCGCTCCCCTCAGCCTGGTGCGCTGCTATCCCATCGGCGTCATCAACATGCAGGATCAGGGCATGATGGATGAGAAGATCATCGCCATCCCCTTCAACGATCCCACTTATAACGGTTACCGCAGCATCCACGAGCTGCCCACCCACATCTTCGAGGAAATGCGCCACTTCTTCACGGTGTACAAGAGCCTGGAGGACAAAACCACCGTGGTCAACGAGGTGCAGGGCCCCGAGGAAGCCCGGGAAATCATTCAGCACTGCCTGGATGCGTACGTAAACAAGTTTTGCAGATAAGGAGAACCCCCAATGAGCGAAAATTGCACCCATGATTGCTCCACCTGCGGCGCGGCCTGCGCTTCCCGCACCGATCCCCAGGACCTGCACGAAAAGCCCAACGAATATACCCAGGTCAAAAAGATGATCGGCGTGGTATCCGGCAAGGGCGGCGTGGGCAAGAGCATGGTCACCAGCCTCCTGTCCGTGCTGATGCAGCGGCAGGGCTACAAAACCGCCATCCTGGACGCCGACATGACCGGTCCGTCCATTCCCCGGGCCTTTGGCATCCATGAGCAGGCCCTCTCCAGCGAAATCGGCATTCTGCCCGCCGCCAGCAAGACAGGCATCAGGATCATGAGCCTCAACCTCATGCTGGAAAACGACACCGACCCCGTGGTCTGGCGCGGCCCCGTCATCGCAGGCGCGGTGAAGCAGTTCTGGACCGACGTGGCCTGGGGCGATGTGGACTTCATGTTCGTGGATATGCCTCCGGGAACGGGCGACGTGCCCCTGACCGTGTTCCAAAGCCTGCCCCTGGACGGCATCGTGGTGGTGGCCACCCCCCAGGAGCTGGTGGGCATGATCGTGGAAAAGGCCGTCAAAATGGCCGACATGATGAATATCCCCGTGCTGGGCCTGGTGGAAAACATGGCCTCCTTCCGCTGTCCCGACTGCGGCAAGGTGCACCGGATCTTCGGTGAAAGCCATGCCGATGAGATCGCCAAAAACCACGGCATCTCCCCCGTGTGCCGCCTTCCCATCAATCCCAAGCTCGCCGCCGCGGTGGACGCGGGCGACATCGAGCTGGCCGAAGAAGACGGCCTGGATGGCCTGGCCGCCAAGCTGGCAGGAATGCTGCAATAATTTCATGCAAAGAAAAACCGTCTGTCTGAAAAGGCAGGCGGTTTTGTTTGGGCTGATCATGACTTTTAACAAAGCAGAAAAACAGAAATTGGCAAAGGGGGAACGTTAGGGCCTCCGCGTCCGGGGCCTCGAACGTCTCCTCGTGCCATTTTTTGTTTTCCAATGCCCGTTTTCTCCAGTCATTTCTTCCGGGCTCCGTTCACCAGCTCCCGAAGCCCCGCCTCGGTTTCCCCCTCCCGTATCCGGCGGGCGGCCACCACCCGGCGATCCGCGTCCTTTTCCGTGCAGGTCACCAGGATCAGCCATTGATCCTCCGGCCGCACGTCCAGCGGGCAGGAAAAGACGGAGGCCTCCAGAATGGTATCGAGGGCAGCCTGGCGCGCCTGGATGTTGGCGGATTTGAGGCCGAAGAAATCCACGTAATGCCCGCCGCCTTCCTCCACGCTGATGCTGCCCACGGCAAAGATCACATAGCGGCCCGGCTCGTACAGCTGATCAAAGGTGATAAAGGGATCTCTGCGGTAAAAGGCCAGGTTTTCATAATTGCGCAGGGAGCCGAACATGGCCCCGCTTTTCATGTTATGCCCGTACACGATCAGCGTGTAGGGCCGGGTTTTAAGGTCGATGGCCGCATCCAGGAACAGCGCGCCGTTGCGGTTGCCGCCGCCCTTGATGTCATGATCCAGATAATACACGTTGTCCCGCTGGGCCACGGCCTGATCCAACAGACCGCCCAGCTTCAGCCAGGCCACAATGTCCCTGTTTTCCTTGCGCAAGGTCTGGAATTGGCTGGCGACGCGCAGGCCGGGGTTGTTGGGATAGGACAGAGCATCCAGCCGCGGAATGGGCGACTGGGTGGGCGTCGGCGTCGCGCTGATCCGCGGGCTGCCGGGAGCGGTGACCGAGGGGACCAGCGTCGCCTCCTCGGGCATGGGCGTATCGCTGCGGCGATTGTAATAGATGGTCTCCATTTCCCGGTTGCTGCGGCGGGAGGCGGCCAGGTCCACCCCATAAGCGATCAGACGGCCCAGGCCATAAACCAGCAGCGCCGTTCCCACCAGCACGGGCAGCAGCCGGCTCCACCGTATGCGGCGACGGCGGCTGCGGCGGGAGCGCCCGTCGCGGCCTTGCTTTGGCTGCCATTGCATGCCCATCCCCCCTGCAAAAACAGGGCATACCAGCCTTCTGATATGCCCCATGGTTCCTGAAATTCTTAGCCGCGGGCCCTCCGCTTTTTGCCGGCGCAAACGGCGGCGGCGATAACGGCAACCCCTGTCACGGCGCACCCCAGCCACAGGGCCAGGTTGGCCCCGTCGCCGGTCCTGGGCACCTTGTAATTAATGATGGTGCCGCCGTTGTAGCAGCGGTCCGTTTCCCCGGCGTGCGCGCCCACGTTTTCATAGCGCACCTTGTACCCGGCGGGCGCTTTCTCGATGATGTAATAATCCCCGCCGCTGGCAAACCAGGCCTCGTACAGCCATTCGGTATCGCTGATCACCCGCTTGTTGAAGCTCTTGTGCACCACGGCGCCGCTGGCGTTATACAGCGTCCAATTGCTGCTCTTTTCTGTGTCTCCCTGCCACAGCATGCGGAAGCTGAACCGGAAGTCGTAGCCGCCCTCCGCATACACCGGCGCAGCGGGAACGGGGGCCGTATCCCTTTCTTTGACGGTAAATTTGGTTTCCGCCGAACCCCCGGCAAGAAGGACCTTCAGCGTATGCTCGCCCTTGGCCAGCGTCGCCAGATAGGCTTTTTTCAGCGTGATGACGACGGAGCCCTTTTCAGCCGTATAGTTTTTCGCGTCCACAGCGCCGCCGTCCACCTCGATGCCTAGGAAGTCCGCAAAGGTGGTGCTGTCGTCGGGGCTGCCCTGGACGACAAACACAAGGTCATCCGCGCTGTCCGCCATCCAGACGGCGTTTTCGCCCTTCGTAAAGCGATAGGCCGGAGCCTCGGGGCTCTCCGCCGCCTTTTCAAACACCGCCTGCAGGGCGGCGTATTGCGTCACCGGGAAGGAATATTCCGCATTGGCGGAAATCAGCCTATCGCTGTGTCCCTCCACAAAGCGGCTGTTCCCCACGACGCCCTCATACCAGCCCAGGAATTTATGGCCTTCGTCGGGAATGGCTTTCAGGCGCAGGGTATCGCCATAATTGATGCTGATATTCATGCTGTCGGTCACGGTTTCGCTGCCGTATAAATCGCCCTGGCCGTTCTGGGCCGCATAGCTGCCGCCCGCCGTGCCGCCCAGACAAAGGCCGATGCTGGCCTTCCGGAAGATCGCCTTGAGCTCCACGTCCGCGGCGGGCATGGTGAAGGCATTGTTCTCCACGGCGACGCCGCCGGACACAACCTCCCACTTGCTGAATTCATAGCCCGTATCGGGGGTGGCGGTCAGGGTGATCTCGGTATCCCGCAGCGCCTCCGTCAGGCTGGCGCTGGCCGCGCCGCCTTCTCCGGCGGTCACGGCGACAGCCCAGCCCTCCACCGTGCCGTTGGCCTCCACACGGTAGAAGGTCTCCTTGCCGTAATCGCCCGAGGCGATATGGGTGCGGGTAAGGCCGTCCGCGCCGCCCACGCCATATGCGCCCGTCAGATAATCGGAGTCGCCGATCAGCACAGCGTCGCCGTCCTCAACGGTCTCATATTTGCGGTTATCCCACACCTTTCCGGTGCTTTCGCTGGTGGACATGTTGATTTCACCGCTCTTGCCCCGCGATTTCACGCCGTTGGCCAGATTGTAAACCTTTGTGTAGGCGTCATTGATACGCCCCTGTACCTCGGAGGTCTTGGGGTTGCTGTACGTCACGCTGGCGCTGTCCTCATAGACGGTCACGCCCTCGCCATATCCCGCCTGGATGCCGCCGCTGCCGTTCAGGTGGATCACGCCGGTGATATAGGACTTGCTGTTGTCCACAGTATTATCAATATAGACGTCCTTGGCCTTCTGCGCCGTCAGCTTCACCACCACCGTCATTTCGGTGCCGTAACTGGAATTTCCCGTAATGGCGGAGGTATATACCTCGCCCACGTCCAGGGTGATGGAACCCTTCAGCTTATAGCGGCCCTCGTAATTGCCTGTGGCCGCCTCTCCGCTTTCAAAGGCATAGCCCTCCTTGGCCACCAGCGGAATGGAAAGATAATAGACCTTCCCCGCCTCAAAGGTATAATCCGACGGCATGCTGGACATGCCGCCGCCTTCCTCCAGCCAGCTGGGCTTGTAGGCGCCCGACAGGGTGTAATTGCTCCCGGCGGGCACGGTGACTGCGGGGGTCTTGTCAAAACGCTTCGTCCCGGCCATGGGCTGGGCGGCGGAGACCGTCAGCGAAAGGCTGCTGATCAGCCCGGGTTCCGCCTGGGCCGTCACAGGCAGCAAACCCATCAGGACGGTCAGAGCAAGAAGAAAAGAAAGCAATGTCTTTTTCATGGCGGCAGCCGCTCCTTCGATAAAAAAATAGAGGCGCGCAGGCATCTTCCTGCACGTCTCTACGCTATCAAAAAAGCGGCGGTAATGACAAGCTTGTTATCAGGTAGTTTCCCCAAAACAGCGGGGTAGATTTGGGGTAGGCGGCCTTTTTACTGCGGTTTTTGGCCCATATAGACCGCCAGCAGCTCGTTGCGGTTTTTACAGCCCGTCTTTTGCAGCAGGTTGCGGATATGGAATTTGACGGTGTTTTCGGAGATGGAAAGGGTCTGGGCAATCTCGCCGTTGGCCTTCCCCTCCAGCAGCAGCCGCAGCATGTCCCGCTCCCGGGCGGACAGATCATGCTGCACCGCGAAGTGATAAAAGCGCTCCTGCTCGCTCTGCTGGCGAACCGCCTGGGGCGCGTACAGGGGCCGGTACGCCCGGAAGAACAGGAACACCGCCGTCACAAACAGCAGCGCCGCCAGGAAGATCAGCGCCAGGGTGGCGTCGGCCAGGGACAGGCACACCGCCTCTCCCACCGCGTCCCCCAGGCGTCCGATCAGCAATCCCACCCCCGCCAGGTACAATAGCCCCTGCTTTTCCGCCAGATCGGAAAAGACGATCATCCGATAGATGGAATAGAAGCCGTAGGCAAAATAATTGAGGGCCCAGAGCACGGTGACCGACACCGGCTCCCGCCGCAGCGCCAGCATCATAAAGGGGATCACCAGGGCGGCCAGCGCGGCCACCGCGCCATATTTGCGGTCCCGGTCCGTCACCAGCCCGGCAATGAGCAGGCCCACGGCGTAAAACAGCCGGGAGGACTCCACCTGGATGCCAAGCACCAGGTCGGCGGCGGAGAAGGCGAAGCCGCTGTTGTTGACCACGCTGAACAGCAGCACCACCGCGCCCACGGTGCACAGCAGCCCGCGACGCGGCGCGGACATCCCGTCCGTCGGCGCGCTCTCCTTTTCCGCCGGGGTGGGCCGCCACTGGATCAGCCCCAGCGCCAGCGCCGTGAGCCCCAGGCAGATGATCCACACCTTGCTGGAATAGTAGATACCGTCCAGCCGCGACAGCAGCCAGGAGGCCAGAATGGAAAGCCCGTACCCCACCCCCAGGGCCGTGGCCCGCCGGTTGGCCGCCACGGTGCGGGTGAGCCGGTGCAGATAATACCCGGCGATATAGCCGCAAAAGACATTCAGCGCCAGTCCGGCGGCAATGGTTCCCGCCGGGCTGCGGCTCAGAATGGCGGGGATCAGGCACAGGGTATGCAGAATCAGCGCCGCGAACATGCCCTTTTCCACCCATTCGCCGCGCCTGCGCTGGATCAGGGCAAAAAGCCCGATCCCCGCCGCCTGCAGCGCGTAGCCCACGCCCATGGTCAGGGCGTCGGCAATGCCCGCGGGCACCTGGCCCAGCAGATGGTATTCCCAGGCCAGCCAGCCGGTGGAGGTGAGCAGGAAGCACAGGCAGATGATGGCCGCGCTGACCACGGCGGGATGGCGCATGGTCCGTCCCAGGGCCAGCCGCGGGGCCAGCACCCTTTCCTTTCCCTCGGTTTCTATTTTTTGAGCTTGTGACAGCATCGGCGCTCTCACTCCTTCGCATGCGGTTGAATTGCATTTATTCTACATGAAACGATTGAAAATGTAAAGAGGGCCGCCATGCTCCGTACTTTTGCCCCAAAGCGCTGCAAAAAATGATTGCGTTCCCATTCCTTCCTTTGATATAATAATCCCATAAAACATCAGGAGGTCATGACGATGAGCGATTTTGAAAAAGTGCCCGGCGCCGGCGGCGATCAGTATATTCCCTATGATCAGCGCACGGGCAACGAAAGCATTGTATATTTCACCCGCGATCTCAGCGCGGAGGGCCTTAAAAAGATGGTGGAGCGGGTGAACGCCAACATTCGCGGCAAGGTGGCCATCAAGCTGCACACCGGCGAAAAATACGGTCCCAATATCATTCCCCACGAGTGGGTGGAAAACCTGGTCAAGACCGATTACCCGGAGGCCCACATCGTGGAGACCAACACCTATTACGAGGGCGACCGCTACACCACCGAGCTTCACCGGGAAACCCTGGAGGTGAACGGCTGGACCTTCTGTCCCGTGGACATCACCGACAGCACCGGCACCGCCGAATTGCCCGTCAAGGGCGGCAAGTGGTTTGACCATATGACCGTGGGCAAAACCCTGCCCGACTACGACAGCCTGCTGGTATTGACCCACTTCAAGGGGCACACCATGGGCGGCTTCGGCGGCAGCAACAAGAACATCGGCATCGGCTGCGCCGACGGCCGCATCGGCAAGGCCGCCATCCATTCCCGCCTGGCGGGCAAGGGCGGCGAGGAGGATATGTGGACCATCGCCGAGGAAGAGCTGATGGAGCGCATCGCCGAATCCACCAAGGCCACCATTGATCACTTTGGCAAGCAGGTCACCTACGTCAACGTCATGCGCAACATGAGCGTGGACTGCGACTGCGCGGGCTGCCTGGCGGAGAAGGTGGTCACCCCCAACGTGGGCATCCTGGCCTCCACCGACATCCTGGCCTTGGACCAGGCCTGCGTGGATCTGGTGTTCGCCCTGGACGAAAAGGACGGCGCCGCTCTGCGTGAGCGCATCCTCACCCGCCACGGCCTGCGCCAGCTCTCCTACATGAAGGAGCTGGGCATGGGCAACGACCGCTATCTGCTGCTGGACACCGACAACAACGACCAGCGCATAGAGCCCTGCGACGCCGTAAAAGGCGTCAAGCCCTTCGTGGAGCTGCCCATCGTCACCAAGCGCCGCCTGGAGGCCATGGCCGCCGCCCAGCAGGAATAAAGGTTCCATTTTTAAGTTCTCCTTCGGGAGGGCTTTTTAATTGTATTTCATTGTGAAAATAGTAGATTTATCAGCAAATTAACAATGAATCAATAATAATGAATAATGAGAAAGCGATACTTTTTGATCCTTCGACTGCGCTACGCTCCGCTCAGGATGACAATGTAAGGTGGGTTTTCTCTTGTTTGGTGACTTAATTCGCTGCCAAAAGCCAACAAACAAAGGAAAAACAACCCACCGATGTCATCCTGAGCGGAGCGTAGTGCAGTCGAAGGATCTTACTTTGACTATATTATTCCCCGCCAAATTTTTGTTTGTCCCCTTTTGGTCCATATCGTTTGTGTATTCTGGACAAAATTTAACCGGATTACTTGACAAGGATTTGCGCTTGTGCTATATTGACCATAGCGGTCGGGAATAGTTTGATTTCCGACAAGAATGGGCAAGAGGCCCTATATAAAAAGAGGAGGTTTTCCCATGAAGAAGCTATTGGCCGTATTCCTGGCGATGCTGTTTGTGCTCAGCATGGCTCCCTTCGCCCTGGCCGATGACGTCATCGAGCTGAACATGTACTTCCCCGTCTCCGTCGGCGGCGGCCCCGATCAGCTGATCAGCGCCCTGTGCGATGAATTCCATGGCGAACATCCCGATATCAAAATCAACCCCATCTACGCCGGCTCCTACGCCGACACCACCACCAAGGTCATGGCCGACATCAAGGCCGGCAACACCCCCGCCATCGCCCTGATGTTCTCCATCGACCTGTATCAGCTCTACTCCCTGGATGTGCTGCAGGATTACAACCAGTTCTGCACCACCGAGGAAGACCTGGCGTGGCTGAACGGCTTCTATGATGGCTTCATGCAGAACAGCCGTCTGCCCGACGGCAATGGCGGCTACCTGACCTACGGCATCCCGTGGCAGCGCTCCACCATCATCCTGTACTGGAACAAGGAAGCCTTCAAAGAGGCTGGCCTGGATCCCGAAGTGGCTCCCAAGACCTGGGATGAGCTGGAAGACTACGCCGCCAAGCTCGTCAAGAAGGACGACGCCGGCAACGTGGTGCGCTACGGCATCGAGGTTCCCTCCGATAAGGCCGGCTACGCCTACTGGATGCTGCAGACCTTCACTCTGACCCAGGATCACTTCAACCTCATGAGCGACGACGGCACCGAGGTGTACTTCAACGATCCCAAGACCATCACGGGTCTGAACTTCTGGAAGCACCTGAGCGACATCGGCGCCATGCCCGTGGCGCCCAAGTGGGCCAACACCCGCAACGACTTCGTCAACGGCACCATCGCCATGATGTATCACACCACCGGTCAGCTGACCAGCGTCAAGAAGGATGCGCCCTTTGAGTTCGGCACCAGCTACCTGCCCATGAACACCTCCTATGGTTCCCCCACCGGCGGCGGCAACTTCTACCTGTTCAAGGGCGACAACATCACCCCCGAAATGACCCAGGCGGCCTTCACCTTCATTCAGTGGATGACCAACAATCCCGACCGCGTGGCCCAGTGGTCCATCGACACCGGCTATGTGGCCACCCGTCCCGAAGCCTATGAGACCCAGCGCATGATCGACTACGCCGCTGGCTTCCCCAGCGCGCTGACCGCCCGCGACCAGCTGGAGTTCGCCTCCGCTGAGTTCTCCGTGTACGATCAGAAGACCGTGCAGGACATCCTGGATACCGCCATCGAAGAAGTGATGACCGGCCTGAAGGATGCCGAAACGGCCTTGAACGAGGCCCAGGAAGCGGCCGACGCCATCCTGGAAGACTATCGTTAACCGCATAAAAGCCGCAAACTGTACCCGGACTTCCCCGCTTGCAAAAGCGGGGAAGTCCCATTCCAGAAAATGGGGATGATCAAATGACCGCTATTGTGAATGACCGCAGCGCGGCTCTGGCGCGCGAAAGAAGAAGGATGTGGCGCACCACCCGTTTGGCGTGGATGCTTTTGCTGCCTTCCTTTATCTTCCTGGCCATGTTCACCTTCTATCCCATCGGCTACAGCATTTGGAATTCCTTGTATAAGGACAACAACGCCACCATCCGCACCGGTCCCGTGTATATCGGGCTCAAAAACTACATCACCCTGTTCACCAAGGATCAGATCTTCAAGCAGGCCTTCATCAACAACGTCATCGTGGCCGTGGTCACCGTGCCCATCTCCCTGGGCCTGGCCATCATGATGGCCATCTTTGCCAATAAGGTCAAGATCGGCAAAGGCCTGGTGCGCGTCTCCTTCTTCTATCCGACACTCCTCCCGATGGTTGCCGTGGCAAACATCTGGCTCTTTATATACACGCCCGGTTACGGCATGCTGGGGTATATTTTCAACAACAACACCTGGCATTTCCTCACCGACCCGGACGCTGTGCTGTGGGCATTGATCGTCATGATGATCTGGAAGCAGGCGGGCTATGTGATGATCTTCTACATCTCCGGCCTGCAAAACATCAATCCCGAGCTTTATGAGGCCGCCACCATCGACGGTGCCAACGGCACCCAGATCTTCTGGCGCATCACCTGGCCCATGCTGATGCCCACCACCCTGTACGTCATGATCATCACCATGACCAACGCCTTTAAGCTGGTGGACCACCTGTACATTCTCACCAAAGGCGGGCCCGGCAACGCCAGCAACATGCTCCTGTTCTATGTGTATCAGAAGGCCTTTGACCAAACCAACTACGGCATGGCCTCCGCCATCACCGTGGTGGTCATCGTGCTGCTGCTCATCCTCACCTGCGTGCAGTTCTTCACCCAGGACAAGCGCACGTTCTATGCTTAAGGGGAGGTGAAAGAGATGACCGCCATTTCCGCGAAACAGCATCGGGAAAAGAAAGCCGCCTGGAAAATGACCCCGGGCAAATTCCTGCTGTATTTCTTCATGTACACCTTCGCCATTCTGTGCCTGATCCCCCTGGTATGGCTGGTGCGCACGGCCTTTGTGCCCAAGGAGCTGGAGCTCAAGATGCTGGCCGTGGGCTGGGTGCCCACCTTCTCCAACATCACCCGCATCTGGAGCATGGCCCCCTGGGGCAACTATTACATCAATACCCTGATCCTGGTGGCGGGCGTGCTGGCCTCCCAGTTCGTCACCATCACCATGGCGGGCTACGCCTTCGCGCGGCTGAACTTCTACGGCAAAAACACCCTGTTCATCCTGTTCCTGACCCAGATCATGATCGCCGCGGACGTGCTGATCCTGCCCAACTACATGACCATCACCAGGCTCGGCCTCAACGACACGCTGCTTGGCGCCATGATGCCCTTCTTCGCCTCCGCCATGGGCACCTTCCTCATGCGCCAGACCATCAAGACCATCCCCTATGAGCTGGAGGAAGCCGCCAAGATCGACGGCTGCAACCTCTTCCGCACCATCACCCAGATCTATCTGCCCCTGCTGGTCCCCTGCTACATCGCCCACGGGCTCATCGCCGCTTCCTATCAGTGGAACAACTTCCTCTGGCCCCTCATCGTTATCAACAAGCCCGCCAAGCGCCTGCTGACGGTGGGCCTGGCCATCTTCGCCCAGGCCAGCGAGATCGGCGCCCTCTGGTCCGATACCTGCGCCGCCACCCTGCTCACCGTGGCCCCGCTGCTGATCCTCTTCTTCTTCTTCCAGAAGCGGTTCATCGAGTCCTTCGCCCACAGCGGCATCAAGTAAAAACAGGCAGAAATGAATAATTGCCGGCTGGTTCTGTGCCAGTCGGCATTTTTTGCTGCCAATACTGTTTTTCCAATTCTATATGAAAAAGCATGAAGATAGCGCATACCCTTTTTTCTCACTGTCCCAGCTTTTTCTTCGCGTTCTCATTTCCCGCGGCGGCAGCCTTCTCGTACCAGCTGCGGGCGGTGGAGGCGTTCTTCTGCACGCCGATGCCGTTTTCGTAGAGTTGGCCCAGGTTGTACATGGCGGAGGCGTTGCCGTTTTCGGCGGCCTGGGTGATCCATCGGGCGCCCTCGGCGGTGTTTTTGCCAGTGCCGCGGCCGTTGATGTAGCACACGCCCAGGTTGCCCATGGAGGCCACGTTGCCCAGCTCGGCGGACTGCTTGTAGAGTTGGAAGGCCCGGGGCAGATCCTGGGTCACGTTGCCGCGGCCATAATTGTAGATGTCCGCCGCGTTGCCCATGGCGATCATGTTTCCTTCTTCCGCGGCCAGCAGATACCATTTCAGCGCCTCGGCAAAGTCCTGGCCAATGATCTCGCCGCGATAGTAATAGTTGCCCACCTGGAGCTTCAATTCGTCGTTGCCTTCCTCCGCCGCGGCGGCATACGGCCACGGCCGCGGCAGGTGTATTCTGGAACAGGGCGCCGGCCGAGTAGAACATGCTCTGCACAAGGGAAAGCACGCCGCCGTTGGGTTGGCCGTAATACACCGGTGAACCCACTATCAGGGCATCGGCCGCATGCATTTTTGCACTGACGGCATTACACAGGTCATCATCGAACACGCAGC
>CACWUV010000044.1 GCA_902764185.1 uncultured Eubacteriales bacterium | reverse complement strand
CGCGCATGACCGACGCGGATCTTCGCCATGATCTGGAGCTGTCGCTGCGCGCGCTGCAAACCGACGTGATCGACGTCTACTTCTACCACCGCGACAATCTGGCCCAGAGCGTGGAGCAGCTTGTGGATACCATGGAGTCCTTCGTCAAGGAGGGCAAGATCCGCTACTACGCCTGCTCCAACTGGTCCGCCGACCGGATGCGGCAGGCCGACGCCTACGCCAGATCCATCGGCGCGCGCGGCTTTGTGGCCGATCAGAGCCTTCTGAACGTGGGCATGAAGCATATGAAGCCCCTCAAGGACGATACGCTCACCTGCATCCGGGGCGACGTGGCCGACTATCACCGCGAAAACCCGCGCAACCTGGCCATGGCCTATTTCTGCGCGGTCAACGGCTATTTCCAGCGCCTGCTTGAGCGGGGCGAGATCGCCGACGAGGACTACGACACCCCGGGCAACCGCGAGACTGCAAAGGTGCTGCAAGCGATCGCCGCGCGCCGCAACACCGGCATCACCCAGGCCGTGCTGGGCTTTTTGCTGGTGCTGATGTACTTCTCCATGGGCCACATGATGTGGGGCTGGCCCCTGCCCGCCTTTTTTAAGGACAACCATGTGGCCATGGGCATCGTGCAGATGGTGTTCGCCGCCCTGATCATGGTGATCAACCAGAAGTTTTTCATCAGCGGCTTCAAATCCCTGTGGCACCGCGCCCCCAACATGGACACGCTGGTGGCGCTGGGGTCGTCCGTATCCTTCGCCTGGAGCCTCTATGTGCTGCTGGCCATGACCCGGGCCACGGTGGACGGCAATCACGAGGCGGTGATGGGCTACATGATGGATTTCTATTTTGAGTCCGCCGCCATGATATTGACCCTGATCACCGTGGGCAAGATGCTGGAAGCCCGATCCAAAGGCAAGACCACCGACGCCCTGAAAGGGCTGATGAAGCTGGCGCCAAAGACAGCGGTGATCCTGGTGGGCGGCAAGGAGACCGAAGTGCCCATTGGGCAGGTGAAAAAGGGCGACCAGTTTGTGGTGCGGCCCGGCGACAACATTCCCGTGGACGGCATCGTGCTGGAAGGCAGCAGCGCCGTGAACGAAGCCGCGCTCACCGGCGAAAGCATCCCGGTGGACAAGGAGGCGGGCAGCAGCGTATCCGCCGCCACCGTGAACCAAAGCGGCTATCTGCGCTGCGAGGCCACCCGGGTGGGCGAGGATACCACGCTGAGCCAGATCATTCGCATGGTCAGCGACGCGGCGGCCACCAAAGCCCCCATTGCCAAGATTGCGGACAAGGTATCCGGCGTGTTCGTGCCCGTGGTCATCAGCATTGCGGTGGTGACCACCCTGGTCTGGCTGCTGGCAGGCCGGGAGATCGGCTATGCGCTGGCCCGGGGCATCAGCGTGCTGGTGATCAGCTGTCCCTGCGCCCTGGGGCTGGCCACCCCCGTGGCCATCATGGTGGGCAACGGCCTGGGCGCGCGCAACGGCATTCTGTTCAAAACCGCCGTCTCCCTGGAGGAGGCGGGCAAGGTGGACATCGTGGCCCTGGACAAAACCGGCACCATCACCCGCGGCGAGCCCCAGGTGACGGACATCGTGCCGGCGGAGGGATTGGACGAAGGCACGCTGCTGCGGCTGGCGGCCTCCCTGGAAAAGCGCAGCGAGCATCCCTTGGCCAAAGCCGTGGCTCAGGAAGCGGAAAAGCGGCGGATCGCCCTGGCCGACGTGACGGACTTTGCCGCCCTGCCAGGCAGCGGCGTGCAGGCCCGGACGGACGGCGGCATGCTGCTGGGCGGCAGCCTTAAATTCATATCGGAAAAAGCCCCCGTGCCCCAGGCTTTGCGGGACAAGGCGCAGCAGCTGGCCGATCAGGGCAAAACGCCGCTGCTCTTCATGCGGGATGACCAGCTGCTGGGCATGATCGCCGTGGCGGACGTGATCAAGGAGGACAGCCCGCAGGCCATCCGGGAGCTGCGCAACATGGGCATCCGCGTGGTGATGCTCACCGGCGACAACCAGCGCACGGCGGAGGCCATCGGCCAGCAGGCAGGCGTGGACGAGGTGATCGCGGGGGTGCTGCCCGACGGCAAGGAAGCCGTTATCCGCCGCCTCAAACGTCAAGGAAAGGTGGCCATGGTGGGCGACGGCATCAACGACGCGCCCGCCCTCACCCGGGCGGATATGGGCATCGCCATCGGCGCGGGTGCGGACGTGGCCATCGACGCCGCCGACGTGGTGCTGGTCAAGAGCCGCCTCAGCGACGTGCCCGCGGCCATCCGCCTGAGCCGCGCCACATTGCGCAACATTCATGAAAACCTGTTTTGGGCCTTCATCTACAACGTCATCGGCATCCCCCTGGCGGCTGGCCTGTTCATCCCCCTCTTCGGCTGGACGCTGAACCCCATGTTCGGCGCGGCGGCCATGAGCATGAGCAGCTTTTGCGTGGTGAGCAACGCCCTGCGGCTGAACCTCTTCAAGCTCCGCGATCCCAGCCGCGACCATAAGCGCGCCCGAAAAGCCGCGCCCGTGGAAAGCATCGGCGCCGCCTACACGCTGACCATCGAAGGCATGATGTGCGAGCACTGCGAAGCCACCGTCAAAAAAGCCCTGGAAGCCTTGCCCGGCGTCCTCAGCGCCGAAGCCAGCCACCAGGACGGCATCGCCCGGGTGGAGGCCGAAAAGCCCCTGGATGAAAACGCCCTGCGCAAGGCTGTGGAGGCGGAGGACTACGAGGTGAAGGGGATTCGGAAGGAATAACGCATGGCGTTGATAAACAGAAACTTGTAAGTTAGTCAATAAGATCCTGCTGGCCGAAGGCCAGTAGGATCTCAGCGCAACACTATCAAATTCCTGTTTATCAATCAAAAAGAACCGCCCATTTCTGAGCGGTTCTTTTGTTTGTGTCGATTACAGTCCCAATTTTTTGCGATAGCCGTCCAGCTCCCGCTGGTTGCCATAGATAAAGTGATCGGGCAGGATCTCCTCCCACACGGGCTTATCCGTGCTGTAATCATGGATGGAGGGATCATAGACCAGCAGCTGCTTGGTGCGCTCCAGATAGGGATTGGGGTTGGGCACGGCGGACAGCAGCGCCTGGGTGTAGGGATGCAGGGGATGGAGGAAGAGCTCTTCGGCCTCAGCCAGCTCCACGATGCGACCCTTGTGGATGACGGCGATGCGGTCGGAGATGAAGCGCACGACGCTCAGGTCATGGGCGATGAACATATAGGTGAGGCCGCGCTTTTGTTTCAGATCGTTGAGCAGGTTGAGCACCTGGGCGCGGATGGACACGTCCAGGGCGCTGATGGGCTCGTCAGCCACGATGAACTTGGGCTCCATGATCAGGGCGCGGGCGATGCCGATGCGCTGGCGCTGGCCGCCGCTGAACTCATGGGGGAAGCGGCTGGAGAACTCGGGCAGCAGGCCCACTTCCTCCAGCGCCTTCTGCACCTTCTCCTGGCGCTCCTGCTCGCTGCTGTACAGATGATGGTTGATCAGGCCTTCGGAGACGATATAGTCCACCTTGGCGCGCTCGTTCAGGGAGGCCATGGGGTCCTGGAAGATCATCTGGCAGGAGCGGATGACGTTCAGGTCCTGGGCCTTGCTGATCTTGCCGTTGATCTTCTGGCCTTCCAGATACACTTCGCCGGCGGTGATGGGGTTGATGCGCACCAGGGCGCGGCCGATGGTGGTCTTGCCGGAGCCGGATTCGCCCACCAGCGCGAAGGTTTCGCCCTTATAGATGGTGAAGTTGACGTCGTTGACGGCCACAAACTTTTTGCGGCCGGAGCCGAAGGTGACCTGCATGTTCTTGACCTCGATCAGCGGCTGCCGGTTGGGATCAAGATGGGGATGATAGGCGTTGGGGTCGGTCCCCTTGGATTTGCCGTCCTGGCTTTCCAGGAGCTTGATGGCGTGGGGCTGCTCCACCTTGGGCGCCCGGGGATCGCGCAGCCAGGCCTTGACCTCGTGGGTGGCCGTCACCTCGTACATGGGCGGCTCCTCCAGGAAGTCGATGTTCAGCGCGTGCTTGTTGCGGGGCGCGAAGGCGTCGCCCACGATCTTGTTGAACAGGTTCGGCGGGGTGCCGTCGATGGCGGGCAGCTTTTCGCCCTTGATGCCCAGCTGGGGCAAGGCGGACAGCAGCGCCCAGGTGTAGGGATGCCAGGGATCGAAGAACACCTCGTTGGCCATGCCGATCTCGATGACCTGACCGGCATACATCACGGCCACGCGGTCCGCCACGTTGGCCACCACACCCAGGTCATGGGTGATATAGATGATGGTCATGTTCTGCTCTTTTTGCAGGCGGCGGATCAGATCCAGGATCTGGGCCTGGATGGTGACGTCCAGGGCGGTGGTGGGCTCGTCGCAGATGAGGATCTGGGGACGGCAGGCCACGGCGATGGCGGTGACCACGCGCTGACGCATGCCGCCGGAGAACTCATGGGGATACTGCTTGTAGCGGCGCTCGGGATCGGGGATGCCCACGGCCTCCAGCATGCGGATGGTCTCCGCCTTGGCGGCGGCTCCCCGCAGGCCCTGATGCAATTCGACGGATTCCTGAATCTGCTTGCCGATGGTTTTCAGGGGGTTCAGGCTGGTCATGGGGTCCTGGGTGACCATGGCGATCTTTTTGCCGCGGACGCTCAGCCACTGCTTTTCGGTCAGCTCGGTCAGGTCCATGCCGTCATATTCGATGGAGCCGTGGGTAATGCTGCCGTTTTTATCCAGCATGCCCACAAAGCACTTGGTAAATACGGATTTGCCGGAGCCGGACTCGCCCACGATGGCCAAGGTCTCGCCCTCATAGAGGTCCAGACTGGCCCGACGGATGGCTACCAGCTTGTTGCCGCGCAGGGAGAAGGTGACCTCCACGTCCTTGGCGGACAAAAGAGGCTGCTGGGAAAGCACCTGCCGCGCGCGGGCGTCAAAATCAACGGTTTGCAAATTTCTTGCCTCACTCATTGCTTTTTGCCCTCCTTACACATGATTGCGCGGGTCGCAGGCGTCCGAAAACGCATTGCCCACCAGATAGAACGTGATGGTGATGATGGATACGATGATGGCCGGGAAGATCAGCGTGTAGCTGGCCCGGGGGAACACGGAGCGGGCGGTGGACAGCAGCATGCCCAGGGAAGGCTTGGTAATGTCCATGAGGCCCAGATAGGTCAGGGTGGTTTCATAGGCGATGGTGCCGGGGATGGCCAGCGCCATGCGCAGGATGATCACGCTGACCAGATAGGGAAAGATGTTGCGGAACAGAATGCGGCCCAGCTTGGTACCCAGACAGCGGCTGGCCAGGTTGTACTCGCGGTCGCGGTACATGAACACCAGGTTGCGCACGTTGCGGGCGGTGCCCAGCCATCCGAAGCCCACCATGGCGATACCCATGGTCACCATGTTTTTGCCGATCATCAGGGCGATCAGGGTCATGTAGATGATGGTGGGGATGTTGTCGATCAGGTTATAGAGCTCGGTAAAGAAGCGATCCAGACTGCGCACATAACCCCAGACCAGGCCGATGATGACGCCCACCACGATCTGTCCCAGGGACACCAGCACGGCCAAAAGGATGGAGGCGCGGGTGGCGTACCACACCTGGGCCCAATAATCCTGGCCGATGGCGTTGGTGCCAAACCAATACTCGCTGTTGGGGGCGATATAGGCACGGTTGATGGGATCAGTGGCCATATAGATGTCATACTTGCCAATTGCGCTGGCCACGAAGGTGAAGATGAACAGCGCGATGAACACGCAGGACATGATCACAGCAGGCTTCTTTTTGAGGAAGTTGGCCCACACGCTCTTCCAATAGGAATAGTTGCTGTAGCCCGTGCGTTCAGCGTCCTGCGGATGATATTCCGCAAACTCGAACAGCTGCTTTTCGGGCATTTTGTTGCGGGATTTGGGATACTCGCGACCATAGGGACGCTCCTTCTTGGGTTCGGTATCCACTGTGTTGTACTTTACATTCAGATTGACGACCGGCGCTTCCAGCTCCTGCACGGTCTTTTTTCTTTCCTTCTTGGCTGCCATCAGCGGACACCCTCCTTTCCGGTCAGCGTGATGCGGGGATCGATCATGGTCATCAGCAGGTCGCCCAGCAGAACGCCCAAAATGCCCAGCACGGCGTAGAGCAGCACGATGCCCTGCACCAAAGGCAGATCGTAACGGCTGATGGCGCGGGTCAATTCAGGGCCCATGCCGGGAACGGAGAAGAACTGCTCCGCCAGCAGGCTGCCGCCCACCGTCAGCAGGATGGAATAGGGCAGATACTGGGCCAGGGGCACGAAGGCGTTTTTGAGCACGTGACGGAACATAACGGCCCGGTCGCTGAGGCCCTTGAGCTTGGCCAGGCGGATGTAATCCTTGTTGAGCTCATCCACCATGTAACGGCGGGTCCACAGCATATAGCCGGCGGTGGAGCCGATGGACAGGCAGATCACCGGCAGCACCATGGTCTTCCAAGGCTGGGCCGCCGTAGCATCGTAGCGCATGGGCAGGCCGAAAATGCTGGCGCCCGCCACCATGATGACGGTGTAGATCACCAGATGCGGCACGGCGTTGACAATCACCGTATAGGCGGTGCCGATGCCGTCGAAGATGCCATCCTTATAACGGGCCTGCAGCACGCCCAGCACCACGCCCAGCACCAGCGACAGCGCCAAGGCGACCAAGCTCACACGCATGGACACAGCCATCTTGACGCCGATGACATCCGTCACATACTGGTTCTTTTCCAGGCGGATGCTCTTGCCCAGGTTGAAGCACAGCTTAACCCGGTAGCCCTCCTTCAATTCACCGAAGGGCGCCTCCCCCTTGATTTTCTGGCTCAGATACGGAATCAGCGAAATGGAGTCAATGGACTTGACCTCTTTGCCCTTGGCATTATATACGCGCATTTGCAGCATGTCGCCGTAGAAATCCGCCATTTGCAGGAACACGCTGCGGTCCACGTATCCGGTGCCCTTAAGCGCCACATCGTTTTCCGCGCATTTGGTGCACGCCTTGTCATCCACCAGGCCTTTGCCATGGCAGACCGGGCAAATGTCCATCAGGCCCATGCGTTCCAGCTTGGCGTATTTCTGGCTTTCGGTAAACTTCATCAGTTCATCCTCTGTGAAGAAATACTCGCTGGGCATCAAGCGCAGCAGCACGAAAACGATGCAGACCACCAGCAGCACCGTGATCAGGGATTGCCCCAGACGCTTCAGGATGTACTTTGCCATATTGCATCCCTCCGTTAGTAAGAATAGGGAAGCTCTGATGAAATGAGATGGTGGGATGACGAGCATTTTTTGTGAGATGCAAGCGTAAAAATCGAAGGTTTCGTGACGCTGAATCGAGTTTTTTACGCGCAGCAGATCGCGAAAAAGATGCCGTCAGCCGTGCCGTCGAATGAATCAGAGATTCCATAGAAAATGAGGGCGCTGTTTCGCCGTCTCGAAGGCTCCAGGCGGCGAAATACCGCTCTCGGCCATAGAAATTTGCAAATCCGGGACAGCCCGAAGGGGCTGCCCCGGACGGCTTTCTATGCCATATGCCCGATTGTCCGATGCGGGAGCAAGATTACTTGGCGAAGGACGCCATCTGCTCGCCGGTCACCAGCTCGTCAAAGGCCTGCCAATCAACATAGCGCAGGGACTGCATGCCGTACATGCTGTACACCTTGCTGTAGTTGTTGATCTTGGTCAGCTCCCACTGCACACGATAGTTGCAGGGGATGCACAGGCAATGGTCAATGAAGCAGGCTTCAGCATCGGCGAAGGCGGCCATACGGGCGTCAATATCGTCGGTGATGACCTTGGCCTTTTCAACCAGCGCGGTGAACTCCTCATACGCCGCGATCAGATCAGGATCGGTGGCGGCATTGCAGTTGCTGTAAGCGTTGGAGTAATAGGCCTGCGTGTCGTTGTAGGTCTCCTGGCCCAGGAAGTTGACGGGGTCAGCGAAGTCGGCGCCCCAGCCGTTGATGTAGATGGACGCCTTGCGGGGCTTACGGACTTCATTGGCCAGAGAGGACACATAAGTCTTGGTATTCAGCTTGACATAGTCGCTGCCCAGGCAGTCCGCGAAGACGTCAGCCAGCACGGCATAGTCCTGCGCGGCGGAGGTGTTGCTGCCCATGATGTAGCAGTCAATCTCCACGGGGAAGGTGACGCCCTTGGCGGTCAGCTCTTCAATGGCCTTGGCCTTGTATTCGGCGGCCTTCTCGGCGTTGACGCGCTTGTAGCCGTCCTTGGTGTAGTCGATATCCAGCTTGGCCCGGACCAGATCAGCATAGTCGGTGCCGTCAGAGGTGAAGGCGACGCCGTTCATCGTGTAGGCGTAGTTCTCGCAGCTCAGAGGGTTGATGGCGTTGGTGCGGGCCAGATAGTTGGTCCAATCCAGGCCATAGTACCAGCTCTTGCGGAAGTTTTCATTGGCGACAGCCAGATTCCAGTTGGTATCGGGGGTCTCGCCGTCATCCAGGTTCTTGTTGTAGTTAAAGTGCACCTGGAAGCTGTACTTGTCGGGGCGCTTTTCAACCAAGTAGTTGTGATAGGGATTGGAAGCGTCCTCATAGATCTCCTGCAGGGTCGCCTGCTCCAGGTTCACGTGATCCAGTTCGCCCTGGGTAAACAGCTGATAGGCCACAGCCACAGACTCCACCATCTTGCAGGTAACGGTATCGAAGATCTTGGCGTCCTTGTTCCAGTAGTTGGGGTTCTTGGTGAACACCTTCTGGTTCTGGTTCTCGAAATAGGTGATGGTGTACGCGCCGCTGTACCACAGCTCGTCATACTTCACATCGCGATAGCCGTCTACGCCGATTTCCTCGATCAGCTCGGCGGAGATGGGATACAGGCAGTTATAGGTGGCCACAGAGGGGAAGTAGGGCAGAGAATCCACCAGCGTATAGGTAATGGTGCCCGCTTCGTCATCGGCGGCAATGCCCACCATGGAAGCGAAATCATCCTCGGCGGTCAGGGCCTTGGCCGCTTCCTCGCCCTGCTCCTCGGTCAGCTTCTTGGTGAACTCATAGTAGTCGTTGGCGCCAGCCACCATCTCGGCGGGCATGGACACGTTGTAGCTGTCGTTCTTGGCGTAGTTCAGGACCCATTCCAGGCCGGTGACCCAGTCGGAAGCGACCACGTCCGCCTGAATTTCGCCTTCGTTGTTGACCCAGGTCATCCCCTCATTGAGGGTGAAGATCCAGGTCTTGCCGCCATCGGGGCTCTCATAGCTCTTGGCAGCGTTGGGCTTCAGATTGCCGGCGCTGTCGTTGGTCAGAAGACCATCGATGCAGTTGACCAGCACGTTCAGGTCAGCGGCAGTCTGCGAATACTGAATGTTCCAGGTCTGCAGCTCGTTGGCCTGGGTCTCATAGGTGTTCAGTGTGGTCTTTTCGTCGGCCATGGCAACGGAAGCCACGGACAGGACCATGATCAGCGTCAACACGAGAGAAATCAGCTTTTTCATGTTTCTTCCTCCTAAATTTAATTTACATCACCGGATGTATAGCAGATATTATAATCAATGCATAACCTCCCGTCAAGTGGAAATACATATGAAATACAAATAAAATTGCAAATTCTTCATTTTTTGCGATCGGAATAGCTGAATTTTGAATTTTCAGAAGATCAGAAATTCAATTTCGTGTTTTCTATTGCTTTTTTCTCCCAAATCGGTATAGTGGAAGGCGGGAAAGGAAGGTGTAAACATGAAAAAGTGGCGGGGTAAAATACAGCCTTACATGCTCAGGCCCTTTATCTATATGACCTTCACGCGGTTTTTATTGGCTCTGTGCCTGCTGCTGCTGATCAATTTCTTCTATTCAAAGACGGCGGGCCGGCCCATATTGTCCACGGTGATGCTGCTGGGCGGCGTGGCCTTCGCCCTGCTGAGCTGGATCGCCTATCTGCGCCTGGATGGCATCAAGCTGCCCAAGATCATGATGACGCGCGTCAATCCCCGCAAAAAGCCCCGCCGCATGGTGGGCGACATCATCGACTATGTGGACGAGCAGCCCCAGGTGACCTTTGAGGAATTGGACGACGCGGAAAAGGACCTGTGCATCCTGGGCGCGGATCTGTTTTGCTGCGTGGTGTTCGTGGTTGTGTCGCTGCTTGCTTGACCCGCTTGCCTCTTCCATGGGAAGGGGCTATTTTTTTGCTCATCGGGCAAAATATCCCTGTGAACAGAATGTAAATGTTTCATTCTCTTTACGGAAATATTGCAAAATTCCGCATTTTACGCTATACTGACAGGTGGAAAACGTCATTTTCAAGGAGCTTTTATGCAGCAAGAACAGGTTCGTTCCATTGTATATGCTTTGCAGCAGAATATTCGCCGGGTCATCGTGGGCAAGGACGAGGCCATCGAGCTGGCGCTGATCGCCCTTTTGTGCCGTGGCCACGTGCTCATCGAGGACGTGCCCGGCGTGGGTAAAACCACCCTGGTGGCGGCCTTGGCCAAATCCCTCAACTGCACTTTCAAGCGCATTCAGTTCACCCCGGACGTGATGCCCAGCGACATCACGGGCTTCACCATGCCCAGCCTGACCACCGGGCAGATGGAGTTCAAGCCCGGCGCGGTGATGAGCCAGATCATTTTGGCGGACGAGATCAACCGCACCTCGCCCCGCACCCAGTCAAGCCTGCTGGAGGTGATGGAGGAGGGCCAGGTGACCGTGGACGGCATCACCCATCCCCTGCCCCGGCCCTTTATGGTATTGGCCACCCAGAATCCCGTGGATTTCGTGGGCACCTATCCCCTTCCCGAGGCCCAGATGGACCGGTTTTTCCTGCGCATCACCATCGGCTATCCCACAATAGAGGAAGAAATGGATGTGCTAGAGCGCTACAGCGGTCAGGTGTCGCCCCTTTCCACCCTGCAAAGCATTTGCAGTGCCCAGGACGTGCTGGCCATGCAGGAGCAGGTGGGCACGGTGTATTGCAGCCCCGAGGTGCGCTCCTATGTGGCCTCCATCGCCGCCGTCACCCGCAACCATCCCCAATTAGCCCTGGGGGTATCTCCCCGGGGCGGCATTGCCCTGCTGCGGGCAGCCCAGGCCTGCGCCGTGCTGAGCGCCCGGGATTACGTGCTGCCCGACGACGTGCGCCGCATGGCGCTGCCGGTGCTGTGCCATCGGCTGGTGCTCTCCCCCGAGACGCGGATGAAGGGGCAAAGTGCCGCAAAGCTTCTTTCGGCGCTGCTGGATTCCATTCCCGTGCCGGGCCGCGGCCTATGACCGGGCGGGGCCGGGCCCTGCTGATCATCGCGGCGGGCGCTTTATACAGCGGACTTTCCCTGGGCGGGCGGATGTTTTATCTGTCCGCCGTGTTTGCTGTGCTGGCGCTGCTGTTTTCCCTTATCACCCTG
Organism: uncultured Eubacteriales bacterium; assembly: GCA_902764185.1. Lineage (GTDB taxonomy): Bacteria > Bacillota > Clostridia > Christensenellales > Aristaeellaceae > SFMI01. The sequence goes on along the minus strand of CACWUV010000044.1, from coordinate 17,711 downwards.
CTGGCGGCCCGGCGCGCGCTGTCCATCACCTGCCAGGTCGCGCCCGTCCAATTGCCCCGGGGCGAAAAGGCCCGTCTGCGCATCCGGCTGTATCAGCACGGCTTTGTGCCCATCGCGCCGGTGGCGCTCACCGTGCAGGCGGGCGGTCTGCCCGAAGAACACCTTGTGCCCCTGCGCCATGGGGGCGCCGCCCTGGAGCTGGAGTTTGGCGCGCCCCACGTGGGGGAGGTGGACGTGGGCGTCACCCAGGCCTTTATCAGCGATATTCTGGGGCTGTTCCGCCTTTCCCTCTCCTGCCGGGAGGCGTCCGCCACCCTGCTGGTGCTGCCCCGCAGCTTTGAGGTGGCTCCCCTGCGGTTTTTGCAGGGCGAGGAAGGCCGCGCCGCCCAGAACCGCACCACGGAGGATCTGTCCAGCCCGGAGGACACCCGGGCCTATCGGTCCGGCGACGCCCTAAAGCGGGTGCACTGGAAGCTGACCGCCCGCAAGCGAGAGCTGACCGTGCGCAAATTTGAAACCCCCGCGCCGCCGGACACCCTGATCCTGCTGGACTGCGCCGCGCCCGCCGGAACGCCGGAGCAGGCCGCCGCCCTGCGGGACGCCCTGTGCGAAACCGCCCTGTCCGTGGCGGAGATCCAGGCCCGGTCGGACGCCCCCGTGCGGGTGCCCTTTTACGGCCAGGCCGCCAACGAATTTCTCAGCGACCGGGGCGGCAGCGTGGCCATGCTTTCCGAAATGCTGGCCCGTCAGCCCTTTGCGGGGGGCATTGCGTTTTCCCGGGTGCTGGGGGCGGAGCTGCGCCGCATGCGCCGCACCGGCGCCACCGTGATCGTCACCACAAGGCTGGACGCGGACATCGTGGAAGGCGTGCGGCACATCCGCCGCATGGGTCCCAGCGCCCGCTTCTACTATATTACCTTTACGCCGGAAGCCCCGGAGGATCGGCCCTACGTGGCCCAGCTGCAGCAAAGCATGGTGGAGGTGTGTTATGTTACGCCTGCGTAAAAAACTGCCCTCCGCTCTGCTGCGGGCCTTGATCGCCTGGCTGCTGGCCCTGGGCCTGGGCATGCCGCTGCTGTGCGGCGCGGGGCTCCATTTTCTGCTGCCGCGCTACGCGCTGATCTGCGCCGGGGTTTCCCTTTGCTGCGCGGCGCTGAGCCTCAGACGCTGGCTGTTCCCGCTGGCGCTGGGCGGGCTGATCCTACTGCAATTGATATTGTTCATTCTGGGCCGGGGCTTTTTTCAGCAGACGCTGACCCTGGGCCGGGCTCTGCTGCTGTTGCTGCGGGATATGCCCCTGGCCACCGTCCTGCACGGCGACTGGCTGTGCCTGCAATTGGCCGTCTATCTGACCCTGTTCTGCGACGCCCTGTCCAGCCCGGACATCGACGCCGCGCTGCCCGTGACCATCGTGGCGGGCATCCTGAGCACCGAATGGATGATGGGGCTGCGCCAGGAAAGCCTGTACATGCTGCCGGTGCTGCCCGCCCTGCTGCTGATCTACGCCCACACATACAGCTATCAGAGCGCGCCGCCCACCCATCAGCCCCGCACCTCGCCCTGGGCCATTCCGGCGGCGGCGGTGCTGCTGGCGCTGGCCCTGCTGCTGTCCCCCGCGGAAGGCACCAAGAATCCCACGCTGTCCCACCTGGCGGACGAATTGCAGGAGATAATCAACGACCGGTTCTTCTTCCGGCAGGAACGGGCTCGATACAGCCTGGAAAACGACGGCTGGATGCCCCTGGGCGGCCATCGGCTGGGCGGCGAGCCCCAGCCCAACGAGGATCTGATCATGCAGGTGGAAACCAGCGAGACCGCCTACCTGCGCGGCTCCATCCTGGACGCCTACACCGGCGCCTACTGGTATGACAGCATCAGCGCCCGGCGGTATTACTGGAATTCCGCTTTGCAGCAGGAGCTGCGGGACGAATTGACCCAGAAGGCTTATCCGCTCTCCGCGCAGCCGACGCCCCAGGCGCTCACCGTGCATTTTGCCTCCGGCGGCTCCAGCACCCTGTTCACGCCCCAGCGCGTCCGGACCCTGTCCACCGGCGCACATATGACGCCCTATTTCAACCTGAGCAGCGAGATCTTCATCACCCGCAATCTCCAGCCGGGGGACATATACACCGTGTCCTATCTGCCCATGAAGGCCACGGACAGCGGCATGGCCGCCATGGCGGAGGAGCACGCGGCGCTGGAAGACCCGCTGTACGAAAAGGCTGTGGCGGAATACACGGCGCTGCCCGTCCACATTCAGCAGGAGATCTATGAAATCGCCGCCTCGGTGACGGCAAACTGTGCCACGGACTGGCAGCGGGCCACCGCGCTGCGGGATTACCTGCGCAAAAATTACGGCTACACCACGGCGGTACAAACGCCGCCCGCGGACGTGGATTTTGTGGCCTGGTTCCTGCTGGCTGAAAAGCAGGGATACTGCACCTATTTCGCCTCCGCCATGACGGTGCTCAGCCGCATGGCCGGACTGCCCGCCCGCTATGTGGAGGGCTATCTGGTCAAGCCGGAGGCCGGCGGCGTGACGAACGTGCACGGCACCAACGCCCATGCCTGGACGGAAATCTATCTCAAGGGTCTGGGCTGGGTGACCTTCGACGCCACGCCGGGCCTGGGCGACGCGGACCGCAGCGGCAGCCTGCCGCCGCCCGCGCCGGGCGATACCCCCACGCCGCCCCCGCCGGAAAGCAGCGCGGCCACGCCTTCCCCCACGCCCACCGCGGAGCCGCCGGAGAGCACGCCCAGTCCATCCCCCTCCGCCGCGCCCGAGGCGACCCCCACGCCGGAGCCCACGCCCTCGGCCACGCCGCAGGAGGAGCCCTCCCCCACGCCGCAGTCCACCGAGCCGCCCCAGCCGCCGGAGGATCAGCCCCCGCGCCTGCCCTGGCTGTGGCTGCTGCTGATCCTGGCGCTGCTGCTGCTCATGGCCTGGCGCATCCGCGTCACGGAACCCCTTTATCGCTCCTCCCATGCGGGGGACGACGGCGAAGCCCTGCTGATCCTCTGGACCGCCATCCTGCAATGCGCCGGGATGCTGGGCAGCCCCATGCGGCCCGAGGATACGCCCCTGCGCTTCGCGGAGCGGGCAAGCAAGGAGCACAGCATCCCGCTGCATGAAACCGCCCAGGCCGTCAGCGCCCTGCGATATGGCCATCATCCCGTGCGCCGTGGCGCCATGAAGGCTGCGCGGACGGCATACGGCGCCCTGTACGAGCGGCTGAGCTTGCCGCAGAAAGCGCTGTTTGCGCTGAAAAATGCGATCCGCTTCTATTAGAGTCTGTTTCTAAAATGAGTTTCTAAAATGAGGAATGTGCAGTTTCGAGCATATCTGCTTGCAATTCAAGGCGCTTTGACGATGGTTTACTGTCGGTAAATCGAGGAAAAGCAACGCTGAAGTGCAGGCTGATATGCCGAAAATGCATCTTTCCGAATTTAGAAACAGGCTCTATTAAAGCAATGATCCTCTCCGTCCCTGGGCATACTGACGGAGAGGATTTTTATTGGGAGGCGGCGATGATGAATACACCCCTGTTTACCGGCGCGTGCACGGCATTGGTAACGCCATTTCTGGAAGACCGTATAGATGGAAAGGCCCTGCGGCAGCTGATCCGGCGGCAATTGGAGGCGGGCGCATCGGCGCTGCTGGTGTGCGGCACCACCGGGGAGAGCAGCACCCTGAACCCGGAGGAATGGGAATACGCCGTGAAGCTGACAGTGGACACAGTGCAGGGCTGCGTTCCGGTGATCGCGGGCACGGGCACCAACGACCTGCGGCGCACCCTGCGCCGGGGAAGGTTGGCGGCAGACCTGGGCGCCGACGCCCAGCTGGTGGTGACGCCCTATTACAACAAAACCACCCAGGACGGGCTGGTGGAATACTATACCCAGGTGGCGGAGGACAGCCGCCTGCCGGTGATCCTGTATAACGTGCCCGGCCGCACCGGGCTGAACATGCGGCCCGAAACCGTGCTGCGGCTGGCCGGGCATCCCCGCATCGCGGGCGTCAAGGAGGCCAGCGGCGATCTGGCCCAGTTGGCCCTGCTGGCCCAAAGCGGCGCGCTGCCCGTCTATTGCGGCAGCGACCGGCTGAACGCCGCCGCCCTGCAGCTGGGCGCGGCGGGGGTGATCTCCGTGCTGTCCAACGTGATGCCCCAGGAGGTGGTGCAGCTGTGCACCGCGCTGAAAAAAGGCTGCGTGGCCACCGCCAACGCCCGGCAACGGGCCATGAATCCGCTGATCGACGCGCTGTTTGCCGAAACCAGCCCTGCGCCGGTGAAGGCCGCCCTGGCGCTGCTGGGCCTGTGCGGGGCGGAGGTGCGCTCGCCCCTGGTGCCCGTCAGCCCCCAAACCCTGCAGCGGCTGCGGGCCTTGCTGCCCCAGGAGGTCACGGCATGAAAACCCTGCTGATCAGCGGCTTTGATGGCCGCATGGGGCAGGAGTGCGCGCGCTTGGCTCCGGAATATGGCTTTGCGGCGCGGGAATATGCGGCAGACGCAGACGGCGCCGCGCTGCTGGATTTTTCCCATCCGGATTGTTTGGCAAAGGTGCTGGCCTGTCCCCTGCCCCTGGTCATCGGCACCACAGGCTACACGGCGGCCCAGCAGGAGACCATCCGGCAGGCGGCCCAAAGCAGGCCCATTTTTCAGGCGGCCAATTTCAGCCCCGGGGTGTATCTATTGGGATTGCTGGCGGAAAAGGCGAAAAGCCTGCTGCCGGACTGGGATGTCAGCCTCGCGGAAATCCATCATGCAGGCAAAGCTGACAAGCCCAGCGGCACCGCCCAAGCATTGATGCACTCCCTGCAAATTTTCCAGGTTCTATCCATCCGCGGCGGCACCGTGCCCGGTATTCACGAAATCGGCTTCTACGGTCCCGGGGAGCACCTGGGGATCACCCACACCGCCGAAAGCCGCGCCGTATTCGCCCACGGCGCACTGCAAGCTGCAAATTGGATCACAGACAAGGGCCCTGGAATCTATGGAATGCGTGACCTTTATAAAAACGAGTGGAGATAGCGCTATCTCCACTCATTTCACTTTTCACGCTTCACCTTTTCACTTTTTCGTGTCCCCGTGCCGCTGCATCTGCTCGTTGAGCAGATTGATGTTGCCGCAGCCCATGGTGAGCACCAGATCGCCGGGCTGCCAATGGGCCCGCAGATAGGCCTCGGTGTCGTCAAAGGTGGGCGTCAGCACGGCGTTGACCCCGTGGGCGCGCATGCCGTCCACCAGCATCCGGCTGTTGATGTCGCCGGGGTCGGTTTCCCGGGCGGCGAAGATATCCGTCACCAGGGTGTAATCGGCGGCCTGGGTGCAGGTGAGGTAATCATTGAACAGGGTCTTGACCCGGCTGTAGGTGTGGGGCTGCATGACGGCCCACACGTGATTCGCATGCTGCTCGCAGGCCACGCTGAGCGCCCCGCGCATCTCGGTGGGGTTGTGGCCGTAATCGTGATACATGTGCACGCCGTCGATGTCGCCGGTGTGCTCGAAGCGGCGGTGGGCTCCGGCGAAGTGATTCAGGGATGCCGCCGCCTTTTCCATGTCCGCGCCCAGAGCGTGGGCGGCGGCCAGGGAAGCCAGCGCGTTGAGGATATTGAACCGGCCCGCCACATTGAGATGGACGGAGGCCAGCTTTTCACCCCGGTACATGAGGTCGAACCGGGGACGGCCCAGATCGCCGATCACCAGATTTTCAGGATACCAATCGCAGGCGTCGGTGTAGCCGAAGGTCTCATGGCGGCGATCCAGCCGGCCCATCATGCGAACCACGCGTTCATCCTCGCCCCAGCCCAAGATCAATCCATTGGGCGGCAGCAGGGAGCAGAAATTGCAGAAGGCTTCCTCGATGTGCTGGATGTCGCCGTAATAATCCAGGTGGTCTTCCTCGATGTTGAGCACCACGGCGATGGTGGGATGCATGTGCAGGAAGCTGCCCGCGTACTCGCAGGCCTCGGCCACAAACACGCGATCCGAGCCGATGCGGGTGCTGCCGCCCAGAGCGTCCAACCGCCCGCCGATATGCACAGCCGGATCCAGGCCGCAATCCAGCAGCATCTGGGCCAGCATGGAGGTGGTGGTGGTTTTGCCGTGGGTGCCGCTGACGCACACCGCGTCCCGGTGGCCCTCCATCACCTGGCCCAGCAGCTCCGCCCGCTCGATCTGGGGAATGCCGTGGGCGAAGGCCCAGGCGCGCTCGGGGTTATCGGGATGGATGGCGGCGGAAAACACCAGCACATCCGCGCCCTGCACGTTCTTTTCGTCATGGCCGATAAACACCTGGACGCCCTTCGCCTCCAGCCGCTCCACGGCATGGCTGTGGGCGTTGTCCGAACCGGTGATGTGGTAGCCCTGCCAAAGCAGCATCTCGGCCAGGCCGCTCATGCTGCTGCCGCCGATGCCGATCATGTGCACGCGCTTGTCTTTGAAATCGCGGATATGCGGTGTGGACATAGTTTTCCCCCAAATATTGTTTATTACATAAGAGCGCAGGCGCGAGATCCTTCGGCTCCGCAATGCTTCGCTCAGGATGACAGACAAGAGGACTGTTTTCTTCCAATGTCATCCTGAGCGAAGGGAAGCCGAAGGATCTAAATCCTGCTTTTTTATTTTCCCAGCACCCGCTTGACGGTCTCCACCACGTTGTCCACGGTGAAGCCATACTGCTTGAACAGGATGCCTGCGGGAGCGGAGGCGCCGAAGTGGTCGATGCCGATCACCGCGCCGTCCAGGCCGGTGAAGCGATACCAGGGCATGGTGGCGCCGGCCTCCATGGCCACGCGGGCGCGGACGGCGGCGGGCAGCACGGCCTCCTGATAGGCGGCGTCCTGATGGAGGAACAGCTCCATGCAGGGCATGGAGATCACCCGGGCGCGGATGCCGGCTTCCGCCAGGATGGGCTGGGCGGCCAGGATCTGCTCCACCTCGGAGCCGGAGGCCATCAGCAGCGCGTCGGGCGTGCCTTCGCAGTCGGAGAGCACATAGCCGCCCTTGAAGGCCTCGGGGCCCTGCTCCCCGTACTGGGGCAGACCCTGACGGGTGAGCACCAGGCAGGTGGGGCCTTGGCCGGTGATGGCGCTGAGCCAGGCCGCGGCGGTCTCCTTGCCGTCGGCGGGACGGAAGACCTTGAGGTTGGGGATGGCCCGCAGGCCCGCCAGATGCTCGATGGGCTCATGGGTGGCGCCGTCCTCGCCCACGCCGATGGAGTCATGGGTAAGCACGTAGGTGACGGGCAGGCCCATGATGGCGCTCATGCGGATGGCGTGCTTCATGTAATCGCTGAACACGAAGAAGGTGCCGCAGAACACCCGCAGGCCGCCGTGGAGGGCGATGCCGTTGCAGATGGCCGCCATGGCGTGCTCGCGGACGCCGAAGTGCAGATTGCGTCCCGCACGGTTTTCGGCGCTGTAATCGCCGCCTTCCTTGATGTAGGTGTTGTTGGAGGGGGCCAGGTCGGCGCTGCCGCCCACCAGGTTGGGCAGGCGGGAAGCCAGGCGGTTGATCATGGCGCCGCTGGTGGCGCGGGTGGCGATCTTGCCCTCAAAGGCCCACAGTTCGGGATCCTCCGTCAGGTTCTGGGGCAATTCCATATTGTACCAGGCGTCATATTCCTTTTTCAGATCGGGATAGGCCTGGGCATAGCGGGCCAGCAGCTCGCTCCACTCCTGCTCCCGGGCGGCACCGCGGTGGGCGCACTCCTGCAAATGCTGGTACACGTCCTCGTCCACGTGGAACATCTCTTCGCTGACGCCCAGGGTGCGCTTCATGGCCAGCAGGTTTTCTTCGCCCAGCGGCGCGCCGTGCACCCCGGCGGTGCCCTGTTTGGCGGGACAGCCGTAGCCGATGATGGTGCGGCAGATGATCAGGCTGGGACGCTCGTCCCGGCGGGCCTCCGCCAGCGCGGAAAGCACCTGCTGGGGATCGTTGCCATCCTCCACCCGCAGCACCTGCCAGCCGTAGGCCGCGAACCGCGCGCCCACGTCCTCGCGCATGGCGATGTCGGTGTTGCCCTCGATGGAAATATCGTTGTCGTCATAGAGCAGGGTCAGTTTGCCCAATTTGAGGGTGCCGGCCAGCGCCGCCGCCTCGGAGGCGATGCCCTCCATCATGCAGCCGTCGCCGCAGAAGGCGTACACCCGATGGTTGACGATCTCATAGCCCGGTCTGTTGAACTTGGCGGCCAGCATGGTTTCGGCGATGGCCATGCCCACGGCGTTGGCCACGCCCTGGCCCAAAGGACCGGTGGTGGTCTCCACGCCCGCGGTCTCGATCTCCGGATGGCCGGGGGTCTTGCTGCCCCACTGGCGGAAATTCTTGAGGTCGTCCATGGTCAGGCCGTAGCCGTACAGGTGCAATAGAGAATAAAGCAGGGCGCTGGCGTGGCCGTTACTCAGCACAAAGCGATCACGGTTCCGCCACTTGGGATCGGAGGGATTGTGCCACATGGCGTCGGACCACACGGCGTAGGCCATGGCAGCCATGCCCATGGGCGCGCCGGGATGGCCGGAATTGGCCTTCTGCACCATATCCGCAGACAGGGCGCGAATGGTATTGATCGTCTTTTGCTGAATGTCCATCGTTTTATCTCCTTTATTTATTTTACATAATCCCGCAAGGGGGTAAGATCGATATTCTCAGCGTTCTCCAGCACGGCCAGCAGCTTTTGCAACATGGCCTTCACGCCGCCGGGCACGTCGCTTTCGGCGTTGAGGGGCAGCACGGGATCATGCACGCTGAGGCGCAGCAGGAACCAGCCGTTGTCCAAGCCATCGTCCAGGTCGAAGGTGATGCGCACCCCCTCCCGGTTGTCCGGGGCGATGTGCCAGCCCTCGGCAAAGGTGGCGTGATCCATCACCTGATCGATGGCGGCGCGGCCCGCCTCCCGGAAGTCCTCGGCGGTGATCCTGAGGCGCAATTCCACGCTCTCCACCGGCTCCCGCAGGCCTTCCAGCAGGGAGGATAGCTCCTTGCCCTCCTGCTTTAAGCGCATGGCCTCCACCAGCAGCACCGTGGTCAGGTACATGCCGTCGTCCAGCCAGTGGTTTTCCCGCAGCGCCGCGTGGCCGCTGGTCTCGATGGCCAAGGGGCAGTCGATGCCCGCGTCGTTTAAGCGGATGGCCTCGTCGATGACGTTGCGGTAGCCCCGCTTGTAGCGGTAATGCACGCCGCCCCACTCGGCGATAAAGGCGGCCAGGCCGGAGGAGGTGACGGAATCCGTCACGATGGTGGCGCCGGGCTTTTTATCCAGCAGAATGGCACTGATCAGGGCGATGAGGCGGTTGCGGTTGATCTCCCGGCCCTTGCTGTCCACGATGGCGGCGCGGTCGCAGTCGGTATCAAAGATCAGGCCCAGGTCCGCCCCGGCGTTCAGCACCGCATGGCTCACGGAATCCATGGCCTGGGGATTTTCGGGATTGGGGATGTGATTGGGGAAGCGGCCGTCGGGCTCCAGGAACTGGCTGCCCTCGGTCCACGCGCCCAGCTCCCGCAGCATCTCTTCATAGAAGCCGCCCGCGCCGTTGCCCGCGTCCACCACCACGTGGAGGCCCAGCAGGGGGCAATTGACGTCGGTATCCAGGCCGCGGCGCACCCGGTCCTTGAGCTGCTCCTTATATACGGGCAGGAAATCTCGCTTCTCGATGGGCTGATGGGGGCAGGCCACGGGCGCGGTGCTCTGGGCGATGGACAGGATCATGGAAAGCTCGGTGGCGTTGATGCCGCCGGTGGGCAGGAAGAATTTGAGGCCGTTGCGGTCCGAGGGATGATGGGAGGCGGTGACCATGACGGAGGCGTCCGCCTCAAAGCCCTGGGTGAGCAGGCTCATATACATGGCGGGGGTGGTGCACATGCCAAAGTCCCACACCCTGGCGCCGGCCCGGGCCATGCCCTCGGCGCAGGCGGCCAGCAGCTCGGGCCCGGTGATGCGGGAATCCCGGCCGATGGCCACGGTCAGTTGGGGCGCGTGCTTGCCGGTCTTTTCGCTGAGCCAGGTGACGAAGGCCCCGCCGATGCACAAAGCCACATCCTTGGTCAATACGGCGTTTTCGCCCATGGCCACGCCGCGCACATCCGTTCCGCTTTTCAGCGACTGATAATTGATCATATATTTCCTCCCTCAACGTCGTAGAGGCCCCTCAGCAGCCGCCACACGGGCTGCAGGGCCAGAAAATCCGCCGCCACCCGATCCACGATGGAGGCTTCAAAGATCCATCCGGGATCGACGCCCTGCTTTTCAAAGTACAGGGACCGGGCGGGATACAGGCTTTTGAGCATCTCCGGCAGGCTTGGAGGCGGCTGCAGGGTGCGCTTCCATACCTGGCCGCCTTGCACGAAGCCGTGCTCAAAGGCCGCGCGCAGCGCCTGCATCACTTCCTCAGGCCGCGCCTCCATCCGACGGCGCAGGCCGTCCAGCAGCGCCTGGTTCTCTCCCCAGAGGCCCAGGCCCCAGCTGACGGAATCCAGCCGGATCTCAAACCAATAAAAGGGCGCGCCGTCCTTGTCCCGGGCCGCCTGGCGGAAGGCCACCCAATGGTGATCCCGATAGGGCGATTTGTCCTTGGAGAACCGGGTGTCCCGGTTGATGCGGCTCAGGCACTTGTGGGGCCGCACCTCCATGTCCTCGTCGATCTTCTGCATGGTGGGCGCCAGCGCGTCGATGAAGGCGTAGAAGGGATCGCGCACCTTTTGATAGTATTCCTTGCGATGGGCATCCATAAAAGGCTTTTCGTTGTGAAAGCGGATGTCCGCGTAGAAGGACAGCAAGTCCTCGTTGAACCCCTGAAACATTGTATTTCCTCCGAGTCCTTTTGACCCAGCTTTTATTATATCCCAAGCGGGATTTTTTTGCAAGGGCAGGCCTTCGCCCTTCTTCGCGCTTGACAGAGCGGGCCGCAAGTGCTACATTTTTCGGTAGACTAACCGACTGTGGAGGAGCATTGCCATGCAGCAGCCCAAACCGAGAAAAGAGATGGACCCCCGCTGGATGTGGGACCTGAGCAGCATATTGGAAGGCACGGCGGCCTTTGACGCCCTGTTTGAAGAGACCCAAAAGAAGATCGCCGCCTGGTCGCAGTGCCAGGGGCAGGTGAAAGCCGATCCCCGCAGCGCCATCCGGGGATATTTTGACATCAGCCGCAATGTGGAGCGGCTGTACACCTACGCCCGCATGCGGCTGGACGAGGACGGCGGCGACAGCGAAAGCCAGAAATTGCTGACCCGCATCCAGGCGCTGGCCGCCAAGGCGGGCAGCGCCGGCGCTTTCCTGCGGCCGGAGCTGCTGGCGTTGCCGGAGGAAACCCTGACGGCAATGAAAAACGACCCCGATTTCAGCGAATTTGACGTATTTCTGGCGGATCTTCTGCGGGATCAGCCCCATACCCTGCCCGCGGCGCAGGAAAAGCTGATGGCCGAGCTGGGCGAAATGATGCAGGCTCCGGACGACATCTTTACCATGCTCAGCGACGTGGACAGGCCCCTGCCCGACGTAAAGGACGAGGAAGGCCGCGACGCCAAGCTGAGCTCCACCGTGTACATGCGCATGCTGCACAGCCGCAGTCGCGAGGCCCGCAAGACCGCCTACGAGGCGGAGATGAACGCCTACGGCCAATACAAGCAGACCTTCGCCGCCACCTATCGCTACAACGTGAAGGGCGACGTGATCCGCGCCCGGGCCCGGCATTTTGACAGCGCCTTGGAAGCCAGCCTGTTCCCCGACCGCATCCCGGTGCGGGTTTACGACGCGCTGCTGGAGAGCGTGGAGGACATGCTGCCCGCCCTGAACAAATATCTGTCCCTGCGCAAAAAGCAGCTGGGCGTGGACGAGCTGCACCTCTATGACCTCTATGTGCCCATCGTCAGCGATTTCGACATGCCCATGACCTATCCCGAGGCCTTCCAGCTGGTCAAAAAGGGCCTCGCGCCCCTGGGCGCGCACTATGCCGAGCTGCTGGACAAGGCCTATAACGAGCACTGGATCGACGTTTACGAAAACCAGGGCAAGCACACCGGCGCGTACAGCTGGGGGACCTACGACAGCCATCCCTATGTGCTGCTGAACCACACCGACGACCTGAACGGCGCCTTCACCCTGGCCCACGAGCTGGGACATTCCATGCACACCTGGCACTCCAATCACGCCCTGCCCTATGCCAAGGCGGGCTACAGCCTGTTTGTGGCCGAGGTGGCCAGCACCTGCAACGAAATGCTGCTGATGCGGTATCTGCTGAACGAATACAAGGACGATCCCAAGGCCAGCGCCTATCTGGCCAACCACCTGCTGGAGGAATTCCGGGGCACGGTGTACCGCCAGACCCTGTTCGCCGCCTTTGAGAAGGAAGCCCACCGCATGGAGGAAGCCGGCATTCCCCTGACCCATGAAAGCCTGGGCGAAGCCCATCTGGCGCTGAACAAAAAATATTACGGCGGCAGCTGCGTCATCGACGACTGCGTGAAATACGAATGGATGCGCATCCCCCACTTCTACAGCTCCTTCTATGTATATAAGTACGCCACGGGCTTCTCCGCGGCGGTGTATATTTCAAACCGCATCCTCACCGAGGGCGCGCCCGCGGTGGCGGACTACATGAAGTTCCTAAGCGCCGGCGGCAGCCTGCCGCCGCTCGACGCCCTGCGGCTGGCGGGCGTGGACATGGAGAATCCCCAGACCGTGCGGGATGCTTTGACGGTGTTCGCGGATACCGTGGATCGGCTGGAGGCGCTGCTGTGATGGAAGGCATGCTGGGACTGGACGCCCGGGACTGCGCGGCCTATGCCCAGCAGCGGCTGGACTGGAGACGCTGCAAGGAATTGAAGCTGCAGGCGGCGTCCCTGTGTCCCGCCCTGGTGGAAGCGCAGGTGGGCTATCTGCACGCCTGCGGCGCGCTGGACGACAGCGGCGACACGGGCGAAGGCGAATACGACGAGGATGAAGCGGTAGAGTACATCCTGGACGCTCTGCTGGCCCGGTTTCCCCATCTGGAGGACAAGGCCGGGCTGTGCTGCGCCCTGATCGACGCCTTTTTGCCCGTATTTGACGATTATCTGCTGACGCACGACCTGCTCAGCCTGTAACGGAGGCTCTATGATCTATCCCATACCCGACCATCTGAAACCCTATTTTGTACCCACCGGCGAGGAAAACAGCGAGTTGCGCGTCACCGGCGCACTGCGCTGCGGCTGCGGCTGCGCCCTGTTCATCCCCTACGTCAACGAGGCGGGCACCATCGCCGCGGCCAAATGCCGGGATTGCGGCAGCAAACTGCTGCTGCTCCACGCGGGACGCCACGGCTGGGACGGTTTTGTGGCCAAGGCCGATTATCTGTACGACCTGCCCACCAAAATGCACCCCATCGACGCCTGTCCCCGCTGCCAAAAGCGCACGCCCCTGGCCGTCAAAATGACCATCACCTCCTTCGGAAAGGAGGATTTCATCCGGGACAGCGAGCTCACCGACGAGAGCGGCAGAAAGCTGCGGGAGGACGACTGGGTGAACGCCTTCTCCTCCTTCCGCATGGACGTGGCCTGCCCCGAATGCGGCAATACCAGCGAAAGCATCGTGGATATTGAGACGGCGTAAAGGAAGCTTCGCTTCAGTCTCAGGGGGAAAAACGGAAAGCGGCAGAGAAAATAATTAATAATTAACAATGAATAATTAATAATTTTATATAGAGAGCTGCCCGGAAAAAACATCCTCCCGACTGGCGACTTTTATAATTATTCATTATTCATTATTCATTGTTAATTTGCTGACAGCTTCCCGTTTGCCTCTCTCGAAATGCGTATAACGATCGCCCCTTCCGCGCACAATAGGCGTGAAAGGGGCGATTGTTTTATGAATGATCAGGATACGCTGCGGCTGCTGCGGGAATGCGACGCCGGCGCGAAGATGGGCGTGGCCTCCATCGACGGAGTCATCGAGGACGTGAAGAACAGAGAGCTGCACGACCTGCTGCAAAACAGCAAGCAGCGCCACGAGCAGCTGGGCGACCGCACGGCGCAGCTTTTGTCCCAATGGCATGAGGAAGGCAAGGAGCCAAACCTCATGGCCAAGAGCATGTCCAGCATGAAGATCAGCATGAAGATGATGACCGGCAATCCCGACCAGCAGGCGGCGGACCTCATCACCGACGGGTGCAACATGGGGGTCAAATCCCTGTGCAGGTACCTGAACCAATACCCCACCGCCCAGCAGGAGGCCAAGGACATCACCAATCAGCTGATTGGCGAGGAGGAGCAATTGGCCCGGACCATGCGGCCATATCTATGAGCCGTCAGGCTTTGCCGATTTTCGTCAGGAATTCCTGCACGTACCGCTTGTAATCCTCCGGCGCGGTCAGGATGGACGCCGCATGGGTGGCGCCGGGGATCAGGTGAAGCTCGCTGTAGCCCTGGGTGGCCTGCTGCATCCTGCGGCTGTGGTCGGGGATGATGAAGTCATCCTTGTCGCCATGGATGAACAGGATGGGGATCTGATTGTCCCGCAGACTGTCGATGGGCCGCATCTGGCGATAGGAATAGCCGAAGCGGATCTTGGCGCACACCGAGGCCCAGTGCACCAGCCAGGCGGGCAGATGCATCCCCCGCAAGCCGCCCTGCATGACCGTGGTGATCTCGCTGAAGCCGCAGTCCGCCACCACAAAATCAATGGGCGGCTTGTATTCCAGCACGGCGATGGAGGTGGCGCTGCCCAGGGATTCGCCGTGGATGCCAAGCACCTTGGCCTCGGGATAGCGGGCGCGGCTGTCGCAGATCAGCGCTTCCAGATCCCGGCGCTCCCGGATGGAATAGGTGCAGAAGGTGGGCTCGTTTTCCCCGTGACCCCGCAGGTCGTAAAGGATCACGTTGAAGCCCAGATCCAGATACATGCGGGTGTATTTGAGGGAGCCGATGTGGTTGTCGGTGTAGCCGTGGGAGATCAGCATATAGCGATCCGTGGGCTGGGGATTGAAAATCTTTTGCGCATGCAGGACGTAGCCGTCATAGCTTTTGACGGTGTAGTCCTGTTTTTTGATGGTGTCATACCAGGAAATATCGTAGTGCTCCGCCTGCCATTTGCGGGCCTGCTCCAGGGTCTGCCGACGGATCTTCATGGAGTAATCCGCCAGGAAAAAGCCCAGCGCCGCAAACAGCGCGCACAGCACCGCCAGAATGATCCAAACCGCCGTCATAGCGCCGCCTCCCCCACGACCTTTGCCGCGTCGTCCATCTCCACGCCCCAGATGAGCACGTTCAGGTCCGCATCCACGGTCAGGCGATAGACGAAGGTGTACACCGCGCTCTCCGGCTCCCAGGAGCGGGCGTAGGTCAGGGTGACGGCGGTGGTGCCGGGCTGGATGCCCTCAAAGTGGAACCACCAGGCCCCGCCCAGGCCGGACAGGGGTTCATCGCTCTTTTCGCTGAAATACTGATCGGTGATCTCCACGATGCCTTCGTCCTCCGCCTGCGCCGTCCAGGCATAGCCCGTGGTGGGGTTGCCGGGCAGATACAGATCCACCGCGGGATTCTGCTGGGCCAGAGCGGAAGCCGCCAGCAGGCACAGAATCAAGGTCAGACAAAATACAAGCTTTTTCATCTCAGTCCACCACCCGGATAGCGGTGATCACGGGCTGATTTTCCCGGGTCACGGTGCCGTTGCCGTCCGTCACGGGGGTATTCTGGCAGATGGCGTCCACGATGTCCATGCCCTCCGTCACCATGCCGAAGGCCGCGTACTGGCCGTCCAGATGGCTGGCGTCCTGATGCATGATGAAGAACTGGCTGCTGGCGCTGTCGGGCATGCTGGAACGGGCCATGGACAATACGCCCCGGGTGTGCTTGAGGGGATTCTCCACGCCGTTGGCGGAGAATTCGCCCTTGATGGTCTGGCTGGAGCCGCCGGTGCCGTTGCCGTTGGGATCGCCGCCCTGAATCATGAAGCCCGAGATAATGCGGTGGAAGGTGAGGCCGTCATAGAAGCCCTCCTTGGCCAGCTGGACGAAGTTCTCCACGGGGATGGGGGCGGTGTTGCCATAGAGCTCGGCCTTGATGGTGCCGTAGTCCTGCACCTCGATCTCGATATGGTTGGTGGCCACGGGCGTGGCGGCGGCATCGGCCTTTTTTTTACTGTTCAGGCCCAAAGACAGGCCCACGGCGAAGCCCACCACCACGCAGCAGGCCAGGATGATCAGCGCCCAGGGGGTTTTCTTTTGCTGGGGCTTGGCGTAGGGATTGGGATTTTGGGTTTTGTTCTTGCTCATAGGTTCCTCCTTGACAATTGATGAATGAAATGCTTATAATTTGTAGTTGGACACCTGAATATTGTACTTCAAAATACACGCGCATTGCAAGAGGAGGCACGCCCGATGCGGCATTTTTTTATCGTCAATCCCCACTCCGGTCCTCAGGACGCCACGGCGCATATCCGCCGGGAGATCGCGGATCTGCCCGACTGCGAAATCTACGTGACAAAGGGACCGGGGGACGCCACAAAATATGTGCGGGAGGTCTGCCAGACCGACGATAAAGAAAAGCGCTTTTACGCCTGCGGCGGCGACGGCACCCTGAACGAAGTGATCAACGGCGCGGCGGGCTGCCCCCATGCCGCCGTGGGCTGCTATCCCTGCGGCAGCGGCAACGATTTCGTCAAGTATTACGGGGGCAAAAAGCCCTTTCTCAGCATCCGGGAGCAGATAAACGCGCCGGAGGAAAAAATTGATCTGATCCGGGTGAACGACCGTTACGCCGTCAACGTGGTCAACATCGGCTTTGAGGCCAAGGCGGCCTATCGCATGGTCAAATTCCGCCGCATCCCGCTGTTTTCCGGGCCGCGCTCCTATTATCCCGCGGTGTTGGCCTGCCTGGTGGACAGCATCAAAAATCCCTTTGCCTTGACGGCGGACGGCGAAAAGCTGTACGGCGGCGACATCCTGCTGTGCACCTTTGCCAATGGCTCCTATGTGGGCGGCAGTTTCCGCTGCGCGCCCCGGGCACACGCGGACGACGGGCTGCTGGAGGTGTGCATGGTGCGCCCGCTTTCCCGGCTCAAATTTGCCAAGCTGATCGGCTATTATCAAAAGGGCGAGCACCTGGAGGCCCCGGCTCTCCGGCCCTACCTCACCTATCGCCGGGCCAAGAAGATCGAAGTGACCGCCCCCAAAGAAACCATGATCTGCCTGGACGGCGAAATCGAAACCGGCGAGCGCTTCACCGTGGAGATCGTGCCCGGCGCCCTGCGCTTCCTGGTGCCCCAAGGCGCGGGATACACCGGAAAGCCTGTGGACATGGCAGCGGAGAAGGAAGCAGTAATAAAGATGGATTGCTAATTGAGAAGCAGAAATTTGACGAAAGGGAACGTTAGGGCCTCCGCGTCCGGGGCCTTCCGGCCCGCTCTCGCTGAAAATGATCCACAGGATCATTTTCCGGGCGCTACGGGCCCCTGGACCCGGCTGCGGCAGATGCAGCGTAACTTCGATAGCAAGCAGTTTCCCGCAGTTGCTTGGATAATGCAGCCCACCGCTTCCGGGCAGGCCAGCGAAGCTGGCCATGCTGTGCGCGAAGCGCACAGCGAAAAACCGCTGGACAGACCAGAAAATGAATGCATTCATTTTCTGGCTGGCCATCGGTTTTTTCTTATGCCCGGAAGCTCTCTTAGCGACTTTCAAGTTACAGGCGCAGATTGTTTGTAGTTGTTTTCAATCCAGTTCGCCGGGATGGGTCCAGGGC
>CACWUV010000043.1 GCA_902764185.1 uncultured Eubacteriales bacterium | reverse complement strand
GCGTGGAGGACATCCAGGACAGCGCCGAGCGCGTGCTGAGCCAGGCGGGCTATACCGACGTGGCCAAGGCCTACATCCTCTACCGCAAGCAGCGGGAGAAGGTGCGCAACGTCAAGGCCGCCATGCTCAACTATAAGGACCTGGTGGACAGCTATCTGGACTCCAGCGACTGGCGCGTGAAGGAAAACAGCACCGTCACCTATTCCGTGGGCGGCCTGATTCTGAGCAACAGCGGCGCCATCACCGCCAACTACTGGCTCTCCGAAATCTATGACCAGGAGATCGCCGAGGCCCACCGCAGCGCCGCGCTGCACCTGCACGACCTGTCCATGCTCACCGGCTACTGCGCCGGCTGGAGCATCAAGCAGCTGATCCAGGAAGGTCTGGGCGGCGTGGGCGGCAAGATCACCAGCAAGCCCGCCAAGCACCTGTCCAGCCTGTGCAACCAGATGGTCAACTTCCTGGGCATCATGCAGAACGAATGGGCCGGCGCCCAGGCGTTCAGCAGCTTTGACACCTATCTGGCGCCCTTTGTGAAGGTGGACAACCTGAGCTACTATGAGGTCAAAAAGTGCATCGAGTCCTTCATCTTCGGCGTCAACACCCCCAGCCGCTGGGGCACCCAGGCTCCCTTCAGCAACGTGACGCTGGACTGGACCGTGCCTGAGGACCTCAAAAACCTGCCGGCCATCGTGGGCGGCAAGGAGATGGACTTCACCTACGGCGACTGCAAAAAAGAGATGGATATGGTGAACAAGGCCTTCATCGAGATCATGATCGAGGGCGACGCCAATGGCCGCGGGTTCCAGTATCCCATTCCCACCTACTCCATCACCAAGAATTTCGATTGGTCCGAGACCGAAAACAACCGCCTGCTGTTTGAGATGACCGCCAAGTACGGCACCCCTTATTTCAGCAACTACATCAACAGCGACATGGAGCCCAACGACGTGCGCAGCATGTGCTGCCGCCTGCGGCTGGACCTGCGCGAGCTGCGCAAAAAGAGCGGCGGTTTCTTCGGCAGTGGCGAGAGCACCGGCTCCGTGGGCGTGGTGACCATCAACCTGCCCCGCATCGCCTATCTGGCCAAGGATGAGAAGGACTTCTACGCCCGGCTGGACCATATGATGGACATCGCCGCCCGCAGCCTCAAGATCAAGCGCACCGTCATCACCAAGCTGATGAACGAAGGCCTGTATCCCTACACCCGGCGGTATCTGGGCACCTTTGACAACCATTTCAGCACCATCGGCCTGGTGGGCATGAATGAAGCCACCCTGAACGCCAAGTGGATCAATAAGGATCTGACCTGGCCCGAGGCCCAGAACTTCGCCAAGGACGTGCTGAACCACATGCGCGAGCGCCTGAGCGACTATCAGGAGAAGTACGGCGATCTGTACAACCTGGAGGCCACCCCCGCCGAGAGCACCAGCTACCGTCTGGCCAAGCACGACGTGGAGATGTATCCCGACATCCTGACCGCCAACATGAACGGCACCCCCTACTACACCAACTCCAGCCATCTGCCCGTGGGCTATACCGAGGACATTTTCAGCGCCCTGGACGTGCAGGACGAACTGCAGACCCTCTACACCAGCGGCACCGTGTTCCACGCCTTCCTGGGCGAAAAGCTGCCTGACTGGCGCGCCGCCGCCACCCTGGTGCGCAAGATCGCCGAAAACTATCGCCTGCCCTATTACACCATGAGCCCCACCTACTCCGTATGCAAGGAGCATGGCTACATCACGGGCGAGCACTACACCTGCCCCAAGTGCGGCGGCAACACCGAGGTGTACAGCCGCATCACCGGCTACTATCGCCCGGTGCAGAACTGGAACGCCGGCAAGAGCCAGGAATTCAAGGACCGCAAGGTGTATAACATCGGCAACAGCCACCTGACCCATCAGGGCCCGCTGCAGGAAGGATGCGTCAGCTGCGTACCCACCCGCATCGACACCAATGTGCCCGAAAAGTACCTGCTGTTCACCACCAAGACCTGCCCCAACTGCCGCATGGCCAAGATCATGCTGGACAAGGCGGGCGTGCCCTATGAGAACGTGGATGCCAACGAGAACGCCGACCTGTGCCAGGAGTATGGCGTGATGCAGGCGCCCACCCTGGCGGTGGTGCGCGGCGGCGACGTGCGGCTGATCCCCAACGCCAGCAACATCAAGGCGTTCACCGAGGAATTCACGTCTGTGAAGGCGTAACAAACCCTGCAAATGAAAAAAGGGCCCGCACGGGCCCTTTCTTTTGAGAAAGGAAACACCATGAGCGACATCCTGATCATCGGCGGCGGCATCGCGGGCCTGACAGCCGCCATATACTGTCTGCGGGCAGGCAAAAGCGTGACCGTCATCGAAAAGGAAACCTTTGGCGGCCAGATCACCTCCAGTCCCCGGGTGGACAACTATCCCGGTCTGCCCGGTGTCAGCGGCAACGAGCTGGCGGACGCCATGCTGGGCCAGGTGATGGACCTGGGCGGCGAGATCGAAATGGAGGATATCCGCAGCCTGCGGCAGTCGGAGACGGGCTTCATCGTCTCCACCGGCCGCAAGGAATATGAAGGCCGGGCGGTGATATTGGCCACCGGCGCCCGTCCCCGTCCCCTGGGGCTTGACCGGGAAATGGAATTGACCGGCCGCGGCATCAGCTATTGCGCCCTGTGCGACGGCGCCTTCCACAAAAACGAGGACGTGGCCGTGGTGGGCGGCGGCAACAGCGCCGTGCAGGCGGCGGTGGTGCTGGCCGACATCTGCAACAGCGTCACCGTGATCCAGGAATTTGACCATTTCACCTGCGATCAGAAGGACTACGAGGCCATGGCGTCCCGGAAAAACATCCGGGAGATGCGCAGCGCCAAGGTGACGGCGCTGCTGGGCGGCAATAAGCTCAGCGGCCTCACCGTGCGGGATCAGAACACCGGCAAAGAAGCCGAGCTGCCCGTGACCGGCGCGTTTGTCACCATTGGCCGCGTGCCGGACACTGAGCCCTTCGCCGGGCTGGTGTGGTGCGACGAGCGGGGCTTCTTCCTGACGGACGAGGGCTGCGCCACCAGCGTGCAGGGCATCTGGGCCGCGGGAGACTGCCGCCAAAAGGCCGTGCGCCAGCTGACCACCGCCGCGGCGGACGGAGCCATCGCCGCCGTCAACGCCTGCCGGTACCTGGGATAAGCCCATGGAAAAGGAACAGACCTTGCTGGCGCGGGCCCGCGCCTATGAGCGGGAACACTTTGCGGCCCATGGGGATGAACGGCCGCTGCTGCACCTGACGCCGCCGGTGGGCTGGATGAACGACCCCAACGGCCTGTGCCGGTATCAGGGCCGCTATCACCTGTTTTTCCAATACTATCCCTACAGCACCGTGTGGGGGCCCATGCACTGGGGCCACGCGGTGAGCGACGATCTGCTGACCTGGGAATATCTGCCCTGCGCTTTGGCTCCCGATTCCCAGGCGGACGCCCAGGGCTGCTTTTCGGGCAGCGCCGTGGAGACGGCGGAAGGGCTGATGCTGGTCTATACCGGCGTCCCTTCTCCGGAACGGCAAACCCAGTGCATGGCTCTGGGGGATGGGGTGGATTTTGTCAAATATGACGGGAATCCCATCATCGATCCCGATGAACTGCCGACGGAATACAGCCGTCAGGACTTCCGCGATCCCAAGGTATGGCGGGAGCAGGACGGCTACCGCATGGCGGTGGGCAGCCGGCACGGTGAGCGCAGCGGGACCATCCTGCTGCTGGAAGGCGCCGATGCCCGCCATTGGCGGCTGCTGGGCGAAGTGGACAGCGGCCGGATGCGCTACGGGCGCATGTGGGAATGCCCGGACTTTTTTCCGCTGGACGGCCGGCAGGTGCTGGTGGTCAGCCCCCAGGAGATGCAGGAAACCGAGCTGTTCCACCAGGGCTATAACGCCATCGCCCTGATAGGGGACTTTGACGGGCGGCAATTTAACCGGCGGAGCATTCAGCCGGTGGATCAGGGGTTTGATTTCTATGCGCCCCAGACGGTGCTGGCGCCCGACGGGCGGCGGCTGATGATCGGCTGGATGGAAAACTGGGATTACTGCAAAAAGACGCCCCGCACCCATCCCTGGTACGGCCAGATGAGCCTGCCCCGGGAAATCCATCTGCAAAATGGCAGGCTGATCCAGCAGCCCGCCCGGGAAATCGAGCAATATTGGCAGAATACGGTCTGCGTAAAAGATACTTTGGTCCGGAATTTCCAGAAGTATCCCCAGATCAGCGGCCGCGCGCTGGACATGACGCTGGGCTTCTCGCCCGCGGAGGAAGCCTGCCGGTCCGTGACGGTGACGCTGGCGGCGGACGATACCCGGGAAACCCGGCTGACTTGTGACTTTGTGCGCAAAGAGCTGATTTTTGACCGCAGAAAAAGCGGCGGCGTGCCCGAGGCCTTCGCCCTGCACCGGGTCGCCGTGCCCGAACTGGATGCCCGCTGCGCGCTTCGGATCATCCTGGACCGGGAAAGCGTGGAAATCTTCCTGAACGAGGGGGAAAGAGCTTTTTCCTATCGGATTTTCACCCCGCGGGAGGCCCGGGACATCCGCTTCGCCGCCGATGGCAAGCTTTGCATGCAATGCACTGCTCATTTGTTGTCGCGAGAAATAAAACCTGGAGAAAATGCATAAAATTTTCTGTAAAAATTAGGTGGACTTTTGGGATGGCCTATGCTATAATATGCAGGCAATGAATAACGGTTCTGACACGGCTGATGACGCTGTGTGGAATAATATTTTAAAAGGAGACCTCATTATGAAAAAGGTTCTCGCTCTGATTCTGGCCCTGGTCCTGACCCTGGGCGCGACCTCCGCTCTGGCCGACATCATGCTCTGCCAGAACAAGGTGGAAATTGACGGTGCTCTGAAAGAGTATGCCGAAGGCTATGCCGCTCGCACCGGTGTCAACGTGAAGATCAACACCATCGGTGGCTCCGTTTCCTATCCCGTGGGCCTGAAGGCTGAATTTGCCGGCGGCTCCGAGCCCGATTTGTTCGTCATCGAAGGCCCCTCCGACTATGAGACCTACAAGGATCGCATGGTTGACCTGAGCGACGAAGAATGGGTGAAGAACACCAATTCCGCTTATGTGGTGGACGGCAAGGTCGTCGGCTTCCCCGTGTCCATGGAAGGCTATGGTCTGGCTTACAACAAGGGCATTCTGGACAAGGCCGGCATCGATCCCGCTACCCTGACCAACCGCGGCGCCCTGCAGGCTGCCTTTGAAAAGCTGGACAGCATGAAGGCTGATTTGGGCCTGGATATGGTGGTCTCCATGGTGGCCGGCACCGCCCCCGGCATGACCTGGGTAACCGGTCTGCATAACTTCAATCTGTATCTGACCGTCGGTCTGCCCCAGGGCGACACCTCCATCATCGACAAGGTGCTTGCCGGTGAAGTGGACGAAGCTCGCTTCCATGAGTATTGCCAATATGTGGCCCTGCTGTTCCAGTACAGCAGCGAGGATATGCTGCTGAATGGCACCCAGGACAGCCAGTTGGCCGCTTTCGCCAACGGCAAGGCCGCCTTCTATCATCAGGGCAACTGGATGGATCCCAACTTCGCCGACCTGACCTATGACTTTGAGATCGGCTATGCTCCCCATGCCTTCCTGCCTGAAGACACCGACGGCATCATTGCCTTCACCCCCTCCTGGTACGTGGTCAACAAGAACGGCAACGTGGAAGAAGCCAAGGCGTTCCTGAACGCGCTGGTCAACACCGAAGAAGGCCAGAACTACATGGTCGTGAAGGCCGGCATGGTGCCCGCCTACTCCAACGTGACCATCCAGCCTGCCGGCCCCCTGTCCGTGGCTCTGATGCAGTGGACCGCCCAGAACAAGACCTACGGCGCTGAGCAGTACAAGCTGCCCGATGGTTTCGGCATGGGCACTCTGGGCCAGATCTACGAGCTGCTGGCTTCTAAGACCATTGACGTGGATACCTTCGAGCAGATGATGAAGGATGCCATCGCCACCATCCCCACCCTGTAATCCAACCGCAAAAACACCGGGGCTGCGCCCGGAGGGAACCTTTCCTCGGGGCGCAGCCCCATTTCCAATTATGAATGAAAGGGGGGATTGATTTGACCAGCAAGCAAAAGAGAAAGCTGACGGAAGGGCTCTTCCTGCTGCCCACCATTCTTGCCTTCCTTGTTGTTCAGATTATCCCGTTCCTCTACGGTATCTATTATTCCTTCACCGATTGGCAGGGCACCAGCGCTGCCGTAACCTGGGTTGGCCTGAAAAACTATGTGACCATCTTCCAGGATAAGGCCTTCCTTCACTCCTTCCTGGTCACGCTGGAATTCACCATTTTCAACGTGATTGCAGTAAACGTCCTGGCCTTCCTGATTTCCCTGCTGGTCACCAGCGAGATTCGCGGCCGCAATATCTACCGTGCGGGCTTCTTCATCCCCAACCTGATCGGCGGTATCGTGCTGGGCTCCATCTGGCAGTTCATTTTCAGCAATATCCTGCCCTCTGTGGGGCAGGCGCTGAACATCGCGGGCCTCAGCAAATCCCTGATCACCAATGCCAGCACCGTCATGTTCACCATGGTAACGGTGAACACCTGGCAGTATGCGGGCTATATCATGCTGATCTTCGTGGCGGCTATCCAGGGCATCCCGAAGTCCGTGATGGAGGCTGCCGAAGTGGACGGCGCGCCCTATTGGCGCCGCATCCGCAGCATCCAGATCCCGCTGATGGCCAATAGCTTCACCATCTCCCTGTTCCTGACGCTGACCAACAGCTTCAAGATGTTCGACGTCAACGTGGCCCTGACCAACGGCGGCCCCACAGGTCTGTGGAACAAGTCCATTGTCAACAGCTCCGAGCTGCTGGCGCTGAACATCTATAACACCGCCTTCAAATTCAACAAGATGTCTCAGGGGCAGGCCAAGGCCGTGATCTTCTTCCTGGTGCTGGTGGTCTTCTCCGTCATCCAGGTGAGCTGGAACAAGAGCAAGGAGGTGGAGATGTAATGGCCAAGAAGCAAGAAATCGTTATCGAGCGCGTGGCCGGATCGAAGCCCCATCCGGGACGCCGGATCGTGCTGGAGATCGTCACCTGCCTACTCTTCATTCTCTTTATGATGCCCTTCGTCATCGTGGTGCTCAACTCCATGCGCACCAATGCGGAGATCATCAACAGCCCGGTAGGTTGGCCGGAAGACGCCGGAAATCTGTTTCTTAACGTCAAATCCGTATGGGAAAATCCCACCTTCAATTTTCTCAGCGCCTTGCGTGACAGCGTCATCATCACCGTGCTGTCCTTGGGCATCATCTCCATCTGCTCCGCCATGGCGGCCTGGGTGCTGGTGCGCAACAAGACGCGCTGGTCCAACTTCCTGTTCATGATGTATGTAGCGGCCATGGTCATTCCCTTCCAGGTGGTCATGTTTCCCCTGATTACCTGGTTCCGCGACCTGGGTGAAACCCTCCACATCCCCATGCTGCGCTCTTATCAGGGCATCATCTTCGCCTATCTGGGCTTCGGCGAAGCCATGAGCATCTTTATCTTCCACGGCTTCATCAAGGGAGTGCCCCTGGAGCTGGAGGAAGCTGCCGATATCGACGGATGCAGCCGCGCGGGCACCTTCTTCCGCATTGTGTTCCCGTTGCTCCAGCCCGTGTTCGTCACCGTGCTGGTGCTCAATGGCCTGTGGATCTGGAACGACTACCTGCTGCCCCTGCTGATGCTGGGCTCCAACAACGCCATCCGCACCATCCCTCTGGCTGTGCAGGGTTTCATTGGATCTTTTGTCAAGCAGTGGCACCTGATCATGGTGTCCACCCTGCTGGCCATGCTGCCCATCATCGTGCTGTACATCTTCGCGCAGAAGTACATCGTGCAGGGCATGGTGGATGGCTCCATCAAGTAAGAATCCCTCTACGCAAAAAACTCGCGGCGTCAAAACCGCGGGTTTTTTATGTGATCCTGATCCCCAATTAGAGCCTGTTTCTAAATTCGGAAAGATGCATTTTCGGCATATCAGCCTGCACTTCCGCGTTGCTTTTCCTCGATTTAGCCTTCGGCTCCGGGGCCTGCCGGCCCGCTCTCGCTAAAAATGATCCACAGGATCATTTTTCAGGCGCTGCGAGCCCAGTAAACCATCGTCAAAGCGCCTTGAATTGCAAGTTGATATGCTCGAAACTGCACATTCCTCATTTTAGAAACAGACTCTAATTTTTTCTTTGCCGGGTCCTTTGCATCCGCCTGTCTGATATGGTATAATCAAACATCATCCGTACCAATGAAGGGGGAAAAGACATGAAAAAACTGGGTTTCGGCCTCATGCGGCTGCCCGTCCTGGATCCTGCGGATCAGAGCAGCGTGGATATGGAGCAGCTCAAAAAGATGGTGGATCTGTTCATGGAGCAGGGCTTCACCTATTTTGACACGGCCATCATGTATAACGACTTCGCCAGCCAGCGGGCGGCCAAGGAAGCCCTGGTGGATCGCTATCCCCGGGAATCCTTCACCCTGGCCACCAAGCTGCACAACGCCTTTTTCAACAGCTTTGAGGAGCGGGACAAAATCTTCCGCGATCAGCTGGAGCAGACTGGCGCGGGTTATTTCGATTATTATCTGCTCCATGGCATCGAGGCGGGCAGCTATGCTCACTATGAAAAGTTCGATTGCTTCAATTGGCTTCTGGAAAAGAAGGCCCAGGGTCTGGTGAAGCACGCGGGCTTCTCCTATCACGATTCGCCGGAGCTGCTGGACGAGATATTGACCAAATATCCCGAAATGGAATTCGTGCAGCTGCAAATCAACTATCTAGATTGGGAAAGTCCCTGGATACAGTCCCGCAAGGTCTACGAGGTGGCCGTCAAACACGGCAAGCCCGTCATCGTCATGGAGCCCGTCAAGGGCGGCACTCTGGCCAATGTGCCCGCTGAGGCGGAAAAGCTGTTCCGCGCCGCCGCGCCCGATCTGTCCGCCGCTTCCTGGGCCATCCGCTTCGCCGCCAGCCTGCCCGGCGTCATGGTGGTGCTCTCCGGCATGAGCAACCTGGCGCAAATGCGGGACAACCTGTCCTACATGGGGGATTTCCATCCGCTGACGGAGGCGGAAACAGCCCTGACCCGGAAAGCCGCCGATCTGATCAACGCCCAGATCGCCGTGCCCTGCACCGGCTGCTCCTATTGCACCTCCGGCTGTCCCATGCATATCGCCATCCCGCAGTATTTCAGCCTCTATAATGAGGATATGCGCGAAAACCTGGCGGAAAAGGGCTGGACCATCAACTTCACCAATTATGATAACCTGACCCAGAAATTCGGCAAAGCCGCCGACTGCATCGGCTGTGGACAGTGCGAGAGCGTGTGCCCCCAGCATCTGCCCATCATCGACACCCTCCAAAAGGTTTCGGCGCACTTCGATCATTGATCAATAGCGCAAAAACAGATCCTTCGGCTGCTTCGCGCAGTCGAAGGATCTGTTTCTTTATGCCTGCTTGAAAATCCTGGGCCTCCAGTAATCCTTCCAGTACAGAAGCAGTTCCGCCAGCAGGGCCACCGGCAGAGCGGCGAAAACATCCACCACGGAATGCTGCTTCACAAAGGTGGTGGAGATGCAGATGACGCACACAAAGACCACCATAAACGCCTTGAACCACGGCGCGGCGTCCTTTTGCTTGCACCATACCGAGGCGATGCCGATGGAGTAGGCCACGTGCAGGCTGGGGCACACGCCGCTGGGCGTGTCAAAATTATAAATAATGGAGATAATCCAGGTGAAAAAGTTCTCCCGGGGGAAGGCCGCGGGCCGCAGCTCCTGCCGGCTGGGCCACAGGATGTAGACCGCCATGGCCACGGCCTGGGTGATCATGATGAAGATTTGCATCTTGGAAAAGCTCTTTATGTCGTAGAGCGCAAAATACAGCAGTGAGCCCACGATCAGCAGATACCACAGGGTATAGGGGATCACAAAATATTCGCAGAAGGGGATCACATCGTCCAGGGCGCTGTGCACCACATGGCATTTTTCCAATGGGATCAGGTTTTCGGTCAGAAAATACAGGCCAAAGTAAACTGCCCAGCCCAGCAATAAAAGCAAATGGCGGTAGCGCGGCTGGGTGATGGTCCGCGGCCGCAGCTCGCGATAATCCACAATGGGTTTCTTCATTTGTTTGCCTCGTCCGTCCTGTTCAGGGGATAATCTTTCTTGGGCATGTTGCGATAGGGTACCACCCGATGCGTGGGCAGGCTTTCCGCCATGCGCGTGATCTCATCCATCAGCGCGCCGCAGATCCGTCTGCGCTCCTGCTCCAGAGGTACGTCTTCGTCAAAGTAAATCGGCTTGCCCAAAAACATTTTTTTCAGCGCCGGGCAGATGTACATGGGCACGAAGGGCAGCGCTTTTTTTGCTCTGCGGCAATACAGGCTGGCCACGTCCACAAAGTGCTCCTGGAAGGCGCACAGAATGCCGTTGTACGGCTCGTCCTTTTCGGGGAAGATCACGATTTTTGCGCTTTCCTCCAATTTTTGCACCGTATGGCGGAAGGTGGTCATCACCCGCATGTCGTGATAGACCGGGATGGTCTGGGCGTTGTTGAAGATCAGCACGGACAGCGGCGCGATGGCGTAGGACGCCAGCTTGTAGAACCACCGCACGGCCTTGGGCTTCATGCTCCAGAAATCCTGGAAGGCGTAGGCGGGCACTTCCTTCATCTCCATCATCTGGGCGGCGCACCAGGTATAGCGGTTGCCGGGAAAGAACAGTTCGCAGGCGATGGGCCCGTTCATCTGGGCATGGTTGCCCACCAGGATCGCCGCACCCTCCGGCAGGTTTTCCCGGCCTACCACCTCCATCTTGTAAAAGCAGGCGATGCCCCATTTGATCAGCCTGTACAGGGGGGCAAAGGTTTTCGCGTCCATCACGATCAGATCCTTCCGGCGGTAATACCCAAGCATTATACGGCAAAAAGCTAAACTGAAAATCAACTTTTACAGATGCGTCATCAGGGGGGGAATGCGCTTGCCGATGCGGCTTTCCAGATAGGCCTGCAAAAGGGCAAGCGGCGCGTCCTCGGCGGGCAGTTCCCCTTTTACGCCCAGGTCCCTGGCCTCCAGCAGCCAATCAAGCTCCCTCTTTTTCAGCATCGCGCCGCGCCCCATCCGCTCCTTGCAGTCCGGGCACACCACGCCGCCCTGCTCGATGTCAAACAGCGCGCCGTCCCGCGCGTCGATCTCCCTGCCGCAGATCACGCAATGGCGCAGCCGGGGACGGTAGCCCAGGGCGATGGCGTAATGCAGCAAAAAGGCGCTCAGCACCGCCCGGGGCGCGTAGCGGTTGTAGCACAGATAGCCCAGGGCACGGGCCAAAAGCAGGAAGGGCCGCTGGGCGTTTTCCTCGGGCTGCACCGTGGCCTCGCAAATGTTGGCCATGTAGGCGGCGCAGGCCAGGGCGTCGATGTCCAGCCGCAGGTTGTAAAAGCTGTCCTGCAGCAGACAGTTGGCCACAATGGTGTGGTTCTTGCTGGTCACCAGCTCGTAATTGCCCAGCACAAACACCTCGCTGCCCGGCAGCAGCGGGGATTTGGGACGCTTGCATCCCCGGCTCAGGGCGTCCACCCGTCCGCGGGGGGTCAGCAAGGTCAGCATGCGGTCGTTTTCCCGGTAATCCGCATGCCGCAGCACGATGCCTTCAACGGAATAAGCTCCCATTTTTTTCAACTCCCCGTGGATCGGTAATGGCGCAGGCCGCGCTGAAACACGGCGTACATGATCAGAAATACCACGCCGCCGGACAGCGGGCACAGAAAGGCCGCCCAGCCGGGCCAGCCATAAAGCGGCTTGCCCAAAATGTAGGCCGCGGGCACGTGCAGCACCAGGGCGAAGGGCGCGGCCACGGTGAACAGCACCCGCAGAGGCCGGGCGTAGATGTCGATGGGGTATTGGCAGGCGCTGCGCCCGCCGTAGGTGATGGCGTTCACCAGCTCCACTGATTTGACCGAATAGATGCAGAACACTGCCTCGATCATAAAGAGCCCCAAGATCAGCAGCATGCCCAGCAGGATGCTTTCCGCCAGCAGCAGCGCCTTGGGCGCCGTCCAGGCGATCTTCGCCATCCGGCTGCCCATCACCAGCGCCGCCGTGCCCACGGCGATGCAGCTGATGCGCCGGGGATCCGCCGCGCTGCATAAAATTTGGGTCAGGATGCCCCTGGGCCGCAGAAACAGGGTGTCCAGCTGTCCGCTGCGCACCATGCCGGGAAAAGCCCCCGTGATGCCCCGGCCAAAGCACTCCGTCAGATAGAAGGTGACGGACATGAGGCCAAAGAAGAAGTACAGATCCCCCGGCATCCACTGGTTCAGCCGGTCAAAGCGATCCACGATCAGGATCACCGCCAGCATTTCGCCGCCTTCCATCACCAATTGCGCCAGGGTCTGCATCAGGAAGGAGGCGGGATATTGCAGCTGGCTTTTCATCTGCATCCGCATGGAGCGGAAATATAATTTGACGGTATCCATCTCAGCCTCCCTGGATGATCAGCCGCTTCTGGTGCCGCGCCCACAGCCATTCGCCCAAGGCCACCAGCAGGATGATCCATACCAATTGGATCAGCAGCGCCTGAGGCGCTTGGGCCAGGGCGTATTGGCCGGTGTAAATGCGAATGGGCGTATCCAGCAGCTGGGCGTAGGGCAGCAGGGTGATCACCCGCTGCCAGCTGTCGGGAAACAGGGTCAGGGGCAGAATGTTGCCTGCCAGGAACATCATCAGCAGGTTCAGCATGGCCATGACGCCCCGGTGATCCAGGGTGCGCATGGTCAGCGCCATGGTGATGTTTTCCAGGGCGCACACGCACAGAAGGCCCAGCAGCAAGCCCAGCACGGAAACCGTCAGCGCGGCCAGGGAAACCGGCGCCATCAGCCCCATTCCCCGGGGCAGCAGCAAGGCCACCGCCAGCATGGGCGCGGCCCGCAGCAGGCTGCCCAGCAGCTTTTGGGCCAGCATGCGGGCGTAATAAAAGCCGTACAAATGGATGGGCCGGCACAGTTCGTAGGCGATGCCGCCGGTGCGGATCTTGTCCAGCAGCTCCCCGTCCGTGGACAGCAGCATGCGGAAAAAGGCCTGCTGCAGCCACACATAGCTGGCCACGGCCTCCAGGGGCAGATTTTGCGGCTTGCTCCTGTAGAGCGCCCCGTACAGCGACACCAATATCAGCCCGAAAAAGATCTGGCACACCACGCCGCCGATCACCGCGCCCCGGTATTGCAGCTCCATTTTCCAGCGCATCACGAAGGTGGACAGATAGGCTTTCATAGATCCATCTCCCGGTACATGGCGGCGATCAGGTGGTCGATGCTCTGGCTTTGCACCGTCAATTCCTGAATGGGTCCGGCGGTCTGCAGCGCCGCCATCAATTGCGCCGTGGGCAGATGGTCCGGCGAATAGACGATCCGGTGATCCTGGCCGTCCTGGGAAACCAGGCAATGATCCGGCAATTCCGGCAGCCCGCGTCCGTCCGCGTACCGCAGGGTGATCACCCGCTGGGTGTCGTATTTCGCCAGCAGGTCCGGCAGCGCGCCGTCAAACAGCTTTTTCCCATGGCCCAGCACCAGCACCCGGCGGCACAGGGCGGAGATGTCCTCCATGTCGTGGGTGGTCAGCATGATGGTGGTGCCGTGGGCCTGGTTTTCATGCAGAAGAAAATCCCGGAGCTGCAGCTTGCTCACCGCGTCCAGGCCGATGGTGGGCTCATCCAAAAACAATAGCTTTGGCGAATGCAGCAGGCTGCCGCCCAGCTCCGCCCGCATGCGCTGGCCCAGGCTCAGCAGCCGCAGCGGCGTATTGAGCAGCTCCGCCAGGCCCAGAGCCCCGGTCAGCTCCTGCAATCGCGCTGTGAATTGCGCTTCCGGCACCCGGTAAATATCCCGCAGCAGCTGATAGCTGTCGATCACCGGCACGTCCCACCACAATTGGCTGCGCTGGCCGAATACCACGCCGATCTGCCGGGCGTGGATTTTGCGGTCCTTCCAGGGAATCAGGCCGTTCACCCGGGCGCTGCCGCTCTCCGGCGTCAATATGCCGCACAGCAGCTTCACCGTGGTGCTTTTGCCCGCGCCGTTGGGACCGATATAGCCCAATATCTCGCCCTTTTCCACCTGGAAGCACATGGCGTCCAGGGCTTTCACCTGGCTTTTTTCCCGCGTAAAATGCCCTGCGCGCTTTTTGCGCAGGGTATAGGTTTTGCTGAGGTTCTCCACCTCGATAAAGGCCATGGTCAGCTCCTTTCCTTAAGCGTCTCCTCGTCTTCCTGCAATACGCGGTACATCTCCGCCGCGTTCTCCTTGCGCACCACCTCGCGCACGTCGGTGATCTGGTAGCGGCCCAGCCGGCTGCCAAAGCGGATCTCGATCACGTCGTTCTCCTTCACCTCTGTGCCCGCCTTGGCGGGCTTGCCGTTGATGCTCACCCGACCGCCGTCGCAGGCCTCCTTGGCCACGGTGCGGCGCTTGATGATGCGGGAAACCTTCAAATACTTATCCAAACGCATAGTGAACCTCCTCTGAAAACCTTCAAATGAGCTTCCCTATTATATCACCTTCCCCGCGTTTGCGCCATATCTAAATAAATGAGCGTCCCATGGAACGGAAAATGAAATAATGTGAAATATGGATTGCAGAAATGTGCAGTGCGCCTCCGAAGCCGACAAGCTGACCAACGTGGCGTCCGGCTCCATCGACATCGCCAACTGCTCCATCCCCAACGCCCTGTCCTATGAGGCGGACGGCCGCCTGACCATCCTGGGCACCATCGGCCCCAAGATGTCCACCATCGAAGCCATGAGCGAGCTGCTGGGCACCGAGCTG
>CACWUV010000042.1 GCA_902764185.1 uncultured Eubacteriales bacterium | reverse complement strand
GTGGGCTTGGGCGTGGGCGGAAATCTGGTCAATAAAGATTGGATTGAAAATGGCGAATGGGCAAAGATCACTGCCCTGGCTAAAGAATTTATGAAAGCGGTGAAAGAAATATGAGCAGAATCATTACTTTCGGCGAAATCATGATGCGGCTGAACCCGCCCAGATACCTGCGCTTTGTGCAGACCGACGTCTTTGAAGCCACCTACGCCGGGGGCGAAGCCAACGTGGCGGTATCCCTGGCCAATTACGGGGAGGACGCAGCCTACGCCACCAAAGTACCGGAGCACGAGATCGGCCAGAACGCGGTGAACGCCCTGCGCCGGTATGGCGTCGATACCTCCCTGATGCTGCGGGGCGGCCCCAGGCTGGGCGTCTATTTCTGCGAAAAAGGCGCTTCCCAGCGGGGCAGCAAGGTGATCTACGACCGGGCCGGCTCCTCCATCGCCCTGGCGAAACGGGAAGAATTCGACTGGGAGAAGATCTTTGCCGGCGCCGATTGGTTCCATTTCACCGGCATCACCCCCGCCCTGGGCGGTGAGCTTCCCGAAATCTGCCTGGACGCCTGCAAGGCGGCCCGGGCGAAGGGCATCACCGTCTCCTGCGATCTCAATTACCGGGGCAAGCTGTGGAGCCGGGAAAAGGCCGGGGAGGTCATGGGCCAGTTGATGCCCTATGTGGACGTGTGCATCGCCAATGAGGAGGACGCCAAGGACGTGTTCGGCATCGCGGCGGAGAACACCGACATCAATTCCGGCAAGCTGGACAGGGAAGGCTACATTTCCGTGGCCCGGCAGCTGACGGAACGTTTCGGCTTTCGGGCGGTGGCCATTACCCTGCGGGGCAGCATTTCGGCTTCGGACAACAACTGGAGCGGCATGCTTTATCTGAACGGTGAAGCGTATTTCGCCCGGAATTACCTGATCCACCTGGTGGACCGGGTGGGCGGCGGCGACAGCTTCGGGGGCGGATTGATCCACGCGATGCTGAAATGGCCCGAGGATCCCCAGCGGCAGATCGAATTCGCCGTGGCGGCCAGCTGCCTCAAGCAGGCCACGGAATATGATTTCAACCTGGCCAGCGAGAAAGAAGTGCTGGCCCTGGCGGGCGGCAATGCCTCCGGCCGCGTGCAGCGGTAAAAGCTTTCTGTATCATCAGGCAAGGATATACGGGAAGGCATTCTCCATTCATTGAACAATCGCCCAACGGATCTTTTCTGTTGAGCGATTTGTTCCTATGCAATTATTCTATTACACAACGCTATCATTCATAAGGAAGTGGCCAGCATCATGTCACCTCTCCGTCCCCTTATTTTGTCTCTTGTAAAAGAGGCTATGTCGCTATGGTTTCATTATGATCATTATGAAACGGTTTTGGGTTCACGCTGGCAAAGCCTGAAGGCGCAATGGTACGTAGCGGGATATTGTATCGTAACAAAGATCAGCGTCTGGCTTCGCGTGGGGACGCCAGCAGCGTTTGGATTTCATAGGGCGCAAGGCGCAGGCGGATTACGTCGCGCTGCGCGGGCGCCTGGGGTTTGCCGAACAGGTCCGCCGGGGCAAAATCCCAGCCAGGCCGCGAAATGGACGCTGCGCAGGGCGATCCCGCGCAGCTGTGCAATCGCAATAGGACGCCGCCGTTCACCGACGCTGTCCGCGTGACGCGCACAGGGCCGTCAACAGAAAACGGGCTGGGTATTTCCGGCAGGCCATCCGGATTTTCCGCCAGCGCGGAGGCTTTTCTGTACAGCGAGGCGACGGCCCCGGAATCCTCCGTCAGCACATCGAATTCAAAGGCCATGTCCCCTTCGATCCACTGGGGGAAATTGGTGCCCCACATGTTGTTGAACAGGCAGAAGCGCAGCTCCGGCCGGTGCTTTTCATAGCGCTGCCGGTACTGGAACACGCCGTTTTCACCGATGCTGACCAGCGGGCAGTCGTGGCTGACCACCCCCACCAGCGCCCGGCCATCGTCTGCGGCAATGAAGTGTTCCATTGCGTAGAAGGCGTGATTGGCGCCGTCTATGATATCAGTTTCCGGACGCAGCACGCATCCCGTCTTGTTCAGCAGCCATGCCGGATTCTCCGCGGCCAGCGGCAGGCACAGCGCGGCGCTTTCCACATAGGGAGTGGCTCGTTTGCCTGTGAGGGCCACACGCACGCGAAGCGGCGCGCTTCCCGCCGGCAGCGACAGCGTGAGCTCGATTTCCGCCGCATCTCCATAAGCCTCCTGAGCCGGGGAACGGTAGCGCAGGCGCACGATCCTGCCGCTTCTCCCGCCGCCGGTGAAAACGGGCCTGCGGGTCACGTGGGAGCATTCCGGATAACCGGCGCGGCCGTAGTCCAGTACGCCCCAGTGGCTGAAGCGGCGTGCGTAAGCGCGCAAAAATTCGGTCAGTTCGTCTGCGCTGTAGACGTCATAACGATAGGCAAATACGCCTGTACCGTCCCGCTCCCGGAGCACTTTGCAATCGTGAACTTTGTCGTACACGCCGTGCACCACGCCGGTATCCGCGGAAAAATCGACGCGATAGCGTTCATTTTCCAGCACGCATTCCCCGGTAATCTTCTCCAAGACCGCATCCGGGGCTTCCTCTGGTTTGGATAACAGGCCCGCCAGCTTTTCCACCTCTTCGCATGCCCCGCTGGCCGCTTCCGCGCGCGCCGTCTGTTCCCGCCAGGATTCCTCCAGGCGGCGGCAGGCCGGACTGCCGCGGCGAAACGCCTCAAAATCATTGTAGTCGGGGATGGGGCCTAGAGCGGTCTTCACATCCAGGCCCCAGGTATGCTCGCAGTACAGGGCAACGGCGTCCCAGGCCTGGCGCAGCAGCGGCACAGCGGCTTTGGACATCGCTTCATCCTGCCGGAGGGCCAGGGCCCGCTCCGCCCGCGTTAGCCGCCCGCGCAGCCGTCGGACGCGGCCACTTTCCCGCGGATAGCTGGCAACGCCGTGGATCCACGTGTCCGCCAGGTCCTTGCACACCACGGGCAGACTGTCCAGCTGCTCCCGATACAGCGCGTCCCGGAAATCCTCCAGCGTGCCGCAGACGATTTTCGCCTCTGGCAGGCGCCGGCGGATCTTTTGCACGTATTGCGCCACGATCTGTGCCGCATGCGGGCCGGCGTTGTCGTGGGTGCTCATCAGCGCCAGCCACGTTTCAAAGGGCCAGTCCTCCGGCGGCAGCAGGCCGGTGCCATAGCCGTGGTTATACATCGTCAGCACCCGTTTGCCGGACTGCGCCTGCCACCAGAACAGCAGCGGCGCCTGAGGCGTGCTGGCGAATTCATTACTGCCCAGGTGCAGAAAGTCCACGCCCGCGTCTGCAAGCAGCTCGGGCAGGAACCAGCCGCAGCCCGGCACGTCCGTCATTTTTGCCGCCCGCCGCGGCGGCGCCCCATAGCGCACGCATAATTCGCGGGCATAGCCCAGCCCGTGAACAGCGTCCTCCACGCCGCTGAAATCATAATGCGATGTGAAAGGCAGCGCATGCCATTTCAACTGTCCCCTTTGCACCAGCGCATCGATACGTTCGGCCTGCGGGCCTTCTGATTGCTCCCGGATCCATTGAAGCGGCCATGCCGGCATGGTCCATATGTACCGCTGATCGCCCATATCCGCGGTGGCGCGGCAGGTGGTCTCCACTTCGCCCATCATCGGCCCTCTGCAGTCCTCGAGTATTTCCCGGGACAGCCGGGTAAAGCCGTTGTCAAAGTGGGTTTTGAAAACGAGTATGACCTTTTTTGCGCTCATGATCGTGCCTCATTCATGCCTCAAAGTAAATGGGATTGGAGACGAGGATGCGCACCGCGGGCAGCCCGCGCGCGAGAGTGCGCAGCGCCTCGAAGCGCACAAAGCGGGCGTTCCGGGATTCAAAGGACGTTTGGATCGCGCAGGCGCCGGAGGGGCAGGCTTGATCTTCCATTCCGGCGTCCGTCACGGTGCGCAGCACGTCTCCCGGGCGCAGGCCTGACCAACGCACTTCCATCTGCGCGCCTGCGGGGGCGGTATCCCCCAGAATGGCCCCTCCGGCGCGGGCCTCCAGATCGGGCGCGTCGGGGTACATCTTGATATAGCCGTGCCCCTGGCGCAGCGCTGCCATCAGATCCTCCGGATCCCGGGACGGCGCGTACAGGCAGGTGCAGGGGACGCCGGGCAGGGAGAGCGGGCCTGTGCGGTGGAAATCGCTGCCGCCAATCACGGGGATGCGCCGCCCTGCAAGCAGCTGAGAATGCCACCAGGACAGGCACGCGGTGTTTTCGTTTTCATGCATCAGCGCGCCGTTCCACACCTCCACCGCGTCAAAGGGCGTTCTCTCCATTCCCCAGGCCCAGCCGCACTCCGGTGCGCAGAAGGGGTGGTTGATGACGATCATGGCGCCGGCAGCCCGGGCTTCTGCCAGCAGCGCGGCGGCCTGCTCCGGCGTGTTGGCGCAGAAGAAACTGGAAAGGTGGAGCTCCACGCCCAGAAGGCTGGCGTGGCCCTTGTAGTGGGTCCATTCCATGCCGGGGATCACCGTCATATCCTCCGGATGGGGGAGATTGAAGTTTTCCGCGCAGTTGTTGTGATCGGTGACGAATACGTAATCCAGGCGCTGCTTCCGGCACAGCGCCACGAGCTCCTCGCTGGTCAGCGCGCCGTCGGAGGCCGTGGTGTGCGTATGCACATCGCCCCGGTACAGGCGCATCTCCTTTTCAGTGAAGGCGACTGTGTATTTCACCGTCACGCCCTCCGATGCCACCTTGTATGCTCCCACGATGATTTCCCAGGTTCCGGGCCGCACGGGCATGCGGGCATAGCCGCGGGAACTGTGGGAGGCGGAAATGGTGATCCGGCTGCGGTCCGAGCCGGAAGCGCCGACGTATTCGCCCCCCGGGGCGCTGAGCGCCAGGTCGATGATATTGATTTCCTCCCGTCGCGTGACGCCGTCCGCTTCGACAGTGCGGAAGCGCGGGTAATCGTAGGCGATTTCCATCTTGGCGGTATTTTCGGGCGCCTCGAAAGGGATGGTGAAATACAGGCGCTCTTCCGATTTGCGGATCACCCGCTCAAATTCAAGCTTTTCCATATGCGTTACTCCTTCGTCGCGCCGAGATTCAGCCCGGCCAGCAGGAATTTCTGTGCGAATACATAGATGATCAAAAGCGGCGCCGCCGAGATGACGATAGCCGCCATGATGGCGTTGTCCGGGATCTGGGCCGTGCCGGAGACGGAGCTCGTGGTCAGGATCATCGCTTTCAGCTTCAGCGGCAGGGTGTACATGTTTTCATTGGTCAAAATGGCCGCCGGGATGGTGATGCCGTTCCACTTGCCTACGTATTCCATGAAAAAGACCGTGGCCAGGCCCGGCAGCGAAACGGGCATATAAATTCTGGCGAAAATGCGCATTTCCGACGCGCCGTCGATGCGGGCGGATTCAGAGAGCGTATAGCTGATGGATTCAAAATAATTGCGCATCAGCAGGATGCTGAAGCCGGAGATCAGGCCGTTGAGGATCAGCCCCTGATAGGTGTTGAGCAGTTTCAGATCCCGGTTGAGCTGATAGATGGAGATCATGGTCAGATCCCCGGGGATCATCATGGTCAGCAGGATGAAGCTGGTGATGGCCCCGCGGAAGGGCAGATCCCGCTGCACCAGCACATACCCCGCAATGCTGGACAGGAAAACCTGAATGACGGTGCCCACCGTGGTGACCAGGAAGGAATTGAAGAACGGGCGCCCCAGCTTGCACACCGAAAACACGTATTGGAAGCCTTCCAGGCTGAACTGGCGCCACCACAGCACGATCCCGCTGCGCGTGGATTCCAGCGCCGTGGTCGTGGATACGACGATAACGTTCCACATGGGGAGAAAGGTGGTTATCCCCACAAACAGAAGAAACAGCCACATGACGGCCTTCTGCGGGGCGGTCAGCTCATTGCGGCGCCAGAGGCCGCTGCTTTTCCTTGCCATATACCGCCCCTCCTAACTCAGCTGATCGTAGCGGATCAGATGGCGTACTGTGAAGCTGATGGCCATCGTGGCCAGCAGCACAACGCACGCCGCAGCCGAGGCCGGGCCAATCCTGAACTGCACAATGCCTTCGTTATAAATCAGATACAGCAGGTTGCGCACCTTGTCCAGGATGCTGGAATTGGCCATGACGAAAATCTGGTCAAAGTTTCGCAGCAGGCCCATCATCCCCAGCACGACCACCACCTTCACCGTAGGCCTGATCGACGGGATCAGGATATGCCGGATCTGCTGCAAGCGCGTGGCGCCGTCAATGCTTGCCGCCTCGTACAGCACCGGGTTGATGGATATGATGGCCGCCAGAAAAAGCGCCGCGGTGTAGCCCGAATCCTTCCAGGCGCCGGTGAAGATCATGATGGCGCGGGCATGGCTGCGCTCCGACATGAATACGATCTTGCGGTAGCTATCCCCCTGAAACAGCTGCGCCAGGCCGTTGACCAGCCCGCTGGGGGAGAGCAGCGTGATCCAGATGGAGCCCACCACCGACCAGGAAAGCAGGTAAGGCACGTAGGAAACCGTCTGAAACGCAGACCTTACCGCTTTCCTGTGCACCTCATTGAGCAGGACGGCCAGCAGCAGCCCCCAGATGAACTGCAGCAGAAACTTGCCGCTGCCCACGGCCACGGTGTTGACGAAAGCCTGGATATACACCGGTGATGAAAAGATGGTCCGGTAGTTGTTCAGCCCCGCGAAGGAAGCCGCGCCCAGCAGTTTGACCTCCCGGAAGCTGTTGTATATGCCCAGGGCCATGGGATAGTAAGAAAAAACCAGGAAATAGGCCAGCACCGGCAGCGTCATCAGGTAGATGAAACGGTAGCGCTTCACCCTTCTCCACAGTTTACCCGTACGGTTCCGCCTGCGGGTTTTTCCGGCTGGCGTCATAAGTGTTCCTCCTCTGCGATGAATTGCTGATACGATTCTTCTTCTAAAACCGCAACATCTTTGGGTGCCTTTTCCGCTCTGGCTGTGCTTCCTTTCGGTCAACGCAGCGCAGCTTGTCCTCCCTCCATTCGGCTTTGCCAGAGAGGAGAATTCACGCCAAATTTGTTACGATTTTAGAACGCGAATAGTATGAGATGGTCGCGTGTCCTGAGAAAACACAGACAGGGTGGCAGAATGAATCCTGCCACCTTGTTCGGATGCGCCGGAATTACTTCTGGCAGATTCCCATGGCGACCAGCTCGCTGCGCATGGCCGCAAGGCCCTCCGGGATGCCGATTTCACCCCGGACCATGCTGATTGCCCACTTGCCCACGATGCTCTTGTAATCATTCTCGTTGGCTATGATGGTTTCGATGCCCGCATAGTCGATATAGGTCAGCGCTTCCTCAACGCCCAGATTCAGGCCGATGGGGTTGACAAAGCCGGTGTAGATCGGAACCGGCGCGCCGTGGTCCATGGCGTGGCTGGCGCCGATCTCGGTCAGCGTGTAGTTGCCATCGTTGTCCACGGTGTAATCGTGCCCCGGAATGCCAAGGCTCAGCAGCAGGCCGCCCTCCTGGGTGGCGAAATACTCCAGCACCTTCACCGCGCCCTCTACATTGGAAGCGTTCACCGGCACTGCGAACAGGCTCGCGCTGCCCTTGCGCAGGCGGTAGGCGCCTTCAGGCGTCCGGCAGCCCGGCAGGGAAACAATCTCGTAATCCTGGGTGGATACGCCGCCTGCCGCCGCGTTGGCGTTGTGCAGGCCCACCCAGGCCGCCCAGTCCACGTCCACGGCGGTCAGCCGGGAGGCGGCGTTCATCTTATTGCGCATGTCGCCCGTGCCGTCCACAAAGGAGGACGGATCCAGCAGGTTTTCATCGTACAGCTTTTTGAACCACTCCCAGACGGGCGCAGCCGCGTCGGTGGCATAGGGCACATAGGTCAGGCCGTCCTCATCGGCGACCACGCCGCCCTTGAGGCCCGCGGCGGACATCCAGGGCTGCAGATCCCAGTTCTGGCTCAGCACGGTGTTGAAGGGGTAGAAATCAGGGCTGCCATTGGCTGCGCGCAGCGCCTTGAAGGTCTGGTAATAGCCATCCAGGGTGGGCTCGACGGCCTTGTAGTCAATGCCGGCCGCTTCCAGCATGACCTTGTTCAGGTTTACGACGATATGCAGTTCGCGCTTGTTGAAGCCCGCACAGATGCGGCCATCCACTTTCAGATCCTCCCATTCGCTGGGGGGAACGTTGTTGGTGAGGATTTCTGAGGCGCTGATGAAGTCCGTCAGGTCGGTCAGTGCCCCCTGCTGCACCAGATTCATGTACATGTCTGCATTCAGGTAAATCAGGTCGTAGGATTCGCCCGCGCTCAGCTTCTGCATCAGGGTGGTATTGTAGTCGGCCGGTTTTTCCATTTCGATCGTTAGTCCAGTCGCCTCGCCCAGGGCCTGGGCAAACAGCGCCATTTCTTCCGCGTCCTTGCCGCCGGTCACCGCAACCAGCATCCGGACGGCGCCGCCATCGGCTTCAGCCAGGGATGTTACGGCAAACAGGCCCGTCAGGAGCGTGACTGCCAATAGAACTGAGAGAATTTTTTTCATGCTCAGACCTCCTTTTTTTGAATGGATGAGGGCTTCCACCCCTTTCATTATTATCATAACATATCTGAAAATATAGGTCAATATATTTTATTAATAATGAATAGAAAATCAGATAAAATGTGATAAAAATTTCCGGATATTACATGACTAAGGCAAAATAATTCAGGAAACATCCGCCGAATATCATAATAATTCCATCGTATGAAATTGCACCGATTAAAAAATATATTTATTAAAGCGTGTGTCCTTCCACGAAAAGCGCTGCCACGCGTATCTGCTTTTGCGGGGCTTGTCTGTCCTTGAGAAGGCCGAGGATCACGTCTGCCGCCGCTTCAGCGATGCCGAATTCATCCTGATGCATATGGGTAATAAAAGCGCCGGCGGTGGTCTCCGGGTTTTCGTCGATGCAGCAGGCCTTGAAATCCTTGCCCAGCGCCAGGCCGCGCTGCATGGCGGCGACATACAGCGCGCGGCCGATGGCATATTCCGTGCAGACCACTGCGTCGGGCAGCGTCTGCATCTGATCCAGGAAATCGCCGATGCGGGAGACATATGCATATTCCGGTTCGTTGGAAATCATGTTGCTGGTGCGCCGCGGTAAAATCAGTTCGCCGGCGCTTTGCAGGCCGTTTTCATTCAGCCCTTTGTAAAAGCCCTCCGCGCGGTCGCCCAGCGACGATGCGCTGGAAGGATCAATGGTGATCAGGGCCGCGTTGGATGCGCCGCTCTCCCGAATCCTGCGGATCAGCGCCTGAATCGCGCCGGACCCGTCCGTGCACACGCAGCTTACAGGCAGCCCGTTCATCTGCTTGTCCACCAGAACCACGGGAAAATGCTCCAGGATCAGCTTGAGGATGGTCATGCTGTAATAGGAATCGTGACAAGGCATAATGATCAGCCCGGCGATATTCAGATTGAGCAGCGCGTTGATTTCCTCGGTTTCCTTTTCTATGCTGCCAAAGGAAAAGCGGATGCAAACCTTATAGCCTTTCTTGTCCAGCAGCTGGATCAGGTGATACATCATGTTCAGCCCGAAAGCGGAGGAAACGTGTTCCAGCACCAGCCCAATTAACTTTTCGCTGCTGTTCCCGTGGACGGGGGTTTGCTCCTTGACCACGTCGTTCACATCCAATACAAAGGTGCCCCTGCCCTGTACGCGCTTGATCAGCCCGTCGGCGCGCAGCAATTCCAGCGCGCGCTTGATCGTAATCTTGCTGGCGTGGTATTCTTCCGCCAGCGCGTCTTCGCTGGGTATCCGCTGGCCCGGCGCATACCGCCCGTCCGAAATCTTCAGCCTCAGGTCGGCATACAGCTCTTTGTACAGGAAATGCTTGTCAGGCACCGTCTCCATCTCCATCTGTCCATAAAATCTGTATTGAATATATTTTTCAGCCAGGATAATTATATAATACTTCCCTTGAAGCCGTCAATCCTCAAATGAATATGCTTTTGTTCAATATCAGTATTCTCTCAACTTGTCAACATTAAAAATCTGCGCTTGATATGGCAAGGAAGGAATTTGCTGGCAGTCTTTTTCATCCATTTTTATCAGATGGCGTGTAAACGATCAAAAGAGTCGGCTGCTCGCTTTCGGCGGATACATAGACCTGATAGAATGTGTCTGCACCAAAAACAAATGACCAGTAAGGAGGAGTCAGGGGATCCTTGCTGTGAGAGACGCGGACAAATTCCGCGGATTGAAGAGTATATGCTGTCTCGTTCCATCCATTTTCTCCGCCATATTCATTTCGAAGCGTTTCTGCTGCAAAGGCAAGCGCGTCCTCGTAAGGCACTTCTTCAGATGGAAGCCCGTAGATAATAAACGCCTGGTCTTTTTTAAATTCCGGATACAGCTCCATCAGCTCCGCAACCTTGTAGCCATAGGCTGCTTTATCCAAATAACCCCAGTCCTCGCGATCCTGTGGAAGAGAAAGGCTGAACTGTTCCAATATCTCTTCCGGCGTTGGCTCAGCCGTGTTGTGATTGTACAGCAATGTAATCATGCCGCCGCGGGCTGGCACAGTCAGGCGGTAAAGCCTGTTGCTGGCAATATATATCCCGTCGTATATTGTGATCAACCATTCAGGCCTTTCTTCGTTATCCACGTAAAACGAATACGTCCAAGTAAATCCCTTCAGTTTGTCCACAGTTTCGTTCACATTGTCAACAAGATACTCCATCGCTGCATTTTGCGCCTGATCCTGGGTTATATCGGCGTTGGTGGGAAGTCCGTATCTATGCGACAGAATTTCCTCAATGCTCGGCGTTATATACGCTTCCTCTCCCGCGGATTTTATCAGCTGTGGAAGCTCTTTTGAAAACTCGTATTGTTTATCAATGGGCCACGCACGGAACGGCAGGCCGTTATAGTATGAGTCCATGTAGGATGTCGGCGGTGTACCTTCCGCACAGACGCGCACGCTTGGAACGAGCAACAAGCTCATTGTTATGAAGAACGCCACCATTTTTCTCATTATTTGCATCCTCCTTATCATTTATTGTATCAGAAGATAATCTTCCCCTACCATGCGCATCTCCTTGTTGCTTAACAGTGATTCCTATAGAATCAGGGCATTTGGAAAGATAGCGCTGCTTATCTTCGTTTCCTCAGTAGTACTTGCACGATAGAGCATCCCATGCCCCCTTGTCTTTTCTTTATTCAGTTCATCCAGATGTAATATCAGATTTAGATTGGCCCATGCTATTAGGGGTTACCAAACTGTCTGTGGGCTTTTATGGACTGTCCCCATAGAACTTTTGGTTTTCTTTCTGCCAATAGGTACGCCATCATGTTGCCTACGTTATTCTTTCTCACTAAAAGAAAAGTGCGAAGAAATAATCCCCGCACCGTCAAATACCTTGTCTTTGATGCAGCATCATGCCTTCCATCTTTCTGATGAATTGTCCAGTTTCAATCCGTAAAACTTTTGCTCAAAATATGCCGTGGGACATTTTCCCGATATGGTGATATATCCTTTTGATTTCAGTTCACGATTCAATCCCTGGATGATCTGATACGCCTTGCTGCGGCTGATGCCGAGAATATGCTGAACTTCTTCAGCTGTTACAAATTGAGCTTTCATAGGCTTTCCTCCTTACTGCCTATGCGGTTTTGCTTTGAATTCATAATGAATATACGCATTAAATATGCGTAATTATATTATAAACACATTACATACACTTTGTCAATGCTTATCTTCCTAAAATATGCACTTGAAATACGTAAGAATCTATGCTATTATATATCTGAGGTGAATCAGTCATGGATCAATTCGATTCCTTCGCTATCGGAAACCGCATCAAAGCGCTGCGGAAAAAGAAGGGATACAATCAAACCGAGCTGGCGGACATCATCGGCAAATCCCTGCGCACAGTCCAGAAGTACGAAACCGGCGAGATCGAAGTATCTGTGTCGGTGATCAATCAGCTGGCGGAAGTGCTGGGAACATCCCCGACCTACATTCTCGGATATGATACCGAAATGGCTCCCATCCGCAGCATGGCGGATGTGGTGAATTATCTGTTTCATATCGAGCAGGTAAACGGGATGGATTTTTCCATTGATGTAAAGCGCCCGCCGCACAGCCGTGAATGGTCGTGCAGCATGACCTTTAACGGCAA
Source organism: uncultured Eubacteriales bacterium (assembly GCA_902764185.1). Taxonomy (GTDB): domain Bacteria; phylum Bacillota; class Clostridia; order Christensenellales; family Aristaeellaceae; genus SFMI01. Next base: position 2,739 of record CACWUV010000042.1, on the reverse strand, counting down.
AGCCAAAGATGCGCCGCTGAACGCTGATATGTGCCTGTTCTTGGAAGAATGGGAAAGCCAACGGGAACAGCTGCGCTCTTACGGACTCTCTCAAACCGGCTATCGCAAATGGAAGGACAAAACGATTACCTACTACACCGCCTCTCCTGTCGATTGCGAAGAACCGGAAGAACTACCCCGGGCGGAACGAATAAAAAGACGAAATGCGTATCTGGAATCCCTGTATGCCAAGCAGGACGAGAACGAATAACAGGATGTCAAAGGTCCAAGTCTGAAGAAAGGAGGATTCATGTCTGTCACAAAAGACGGAAATACGGGACGCTGGATGAGTCAGATTCGCGTCACAGACTGGACAGGAAATGTAATTCACAAAAAGAAACGGGGCTTCTCCACCAAGAAAGAAGCCCAGCAATGGGAACAGGAAATCATCAGCCAGGCCAGTGCAAATGTGGGCATGTCCTTCGGCAGCTTCCTGGGAATCTATTACAACGATCTCAAGGAACGGCTCAAGGAAACCACCCTGCGTGGCAAGTATTGGATGATTGACACCAAGATTCTGCCTTATTTCAGAAACCGGCAGCTGAATGACATCAAGCCTACGGATATCCGCAAATGGCAAAACAAGATGACCAGCTACCGGGATGAGAATGGCAAGCCCTATTCTGCCACTTATATCCGCACCGTTTATAACCAACTGACAGCGATCTTCAATTACGCAGTGAAATACTACGGATTGAAAGAGAATCCCTGTCACAAAGCGGGCGGCATCGGCAAGAAGAAAGCGGAAGAGATGCAGTTCTGGACAAAAGAAGAATTCAATGCCTTCATCGAAGCTGTAAAGGACGAGCCTGTTCTCTACGCCATCTTTATGACGATGTACTATACGGGTATCCGGGAAGGGGAGCTGCTTGCGCTTACCCCGACGGACATTGATCTGAAAAACAAAACGCTGTCGATCACAAAGAACTATCAGTATGTGAGCGGCAAGGAGCTGATCACGACGCCGAAGACGCCCAAAAGCATCCGTACCATTCCCATCCCCGATAAGCTGTGCGAATGCCTGGATGAATACATGGGACTGTGTTATGATCTGAAACCCACGGATCGTATCTTCCCATACAAAAAGGAATTTCTGTATAAGGCAATGAAGAAGGGCTGCGCGGCATCCGGGGTAAAGCGGATCAGAGTGCATGATCTCCGTCATAGCCATGCGTAGCTGCTGGTGAAAATGGGCTTCTCTCCCTTGCTGATTGCGGAACGGCTAGGCCACGAGAAGGTGCAGACCACCATGGACACGTACAGCCATCTGTATTCCAACAAGCAGATGGAAGTCGCCAAACGGCTGGATGGGCTGATCCCGTAAGATGCAGAACAGGTTGGCTACAAAAAAGCCGGGAAAATGTAGCCAATTTGTAGCCACTCCCAAAGAGAAATTCCCGAAAGTGCTTGAAAATAAACACTTTCGGGGATGAAAAAGTAATATTTGATTATTCCCATTCGCTCCTGGCAAAGCCATTTTAAGCGATTTTGTTAGGCTTATTTAGCTCCTATTATCCACATTCGTCATATTCCATCCTTTGGGATGGGCTATCTGACTTTGTGTTGCCAAAGTGTTGCCACGCTTGGCAGGGTCATTATAGCAAATCAGGATGAATAAATCAAGCAAATTCGCTTGACTTGTAATCATTTCTTCTCTCACACCACAGCCCCGCTGTGGTCAATGCACATCAGCTTGCTTGACCTTGCCAGTATGTGAAACCGGGTTCATCTTGCCAGGAACGGAACCGTTGTTGAGGTCATTCGTATAGCCTGCGACCGGACAGCATTGAACAATGACATGTACTTCTGCTTTTCGCTGCTCAGGCAGGCCAGATAGAAAACGGCATGCGCAGCCTCGTCCATGATAGGCACGGTGACTCGGCCCGGCGCGGCGTTTCCCTGCTCCACAAGATGCTGGGAACTGAAAACGGGCATGGAAGAGGAATCCACCAGTTCCACCAGCGCTTCCACATTGTTTTGCACCACAAGATTTTTTTGCGGCATATGCTGTTCACAGACATGGATCCAATATCCGGCGTTCCCGGCGGCGATCACACTGATGTCCTTCAGGTCATCAAAGGTGATCGCTTCTTTTTTTGCCAATGGATGCTCCGGCGGGAAGGAAACGCATAGCCGGTCTTCATTGAAGCGCTGGCAGTACAGATCCCTGTCCTCCGGCAGATCCGCGAAGATGGCCAGCTGATAGTTCCGGCTGCGCAAGCCCGCCAGCATCTGCTCCCGGTTCGCCAGTTCGGTGGTAATGGCCTTGTCCATAAACCGTTCCTGCAGCAGCGGAAGGATCTCATAAATCGGCAGAATGGTGCATGCGCCAAGGGTCAGACTCCGTTCCCGGCGGTCGAAAGCCAGTGTCATGTCAATGACTTCCTGATTGGCCTTCAATGCTCTCTGAGCGTATTCCGCCGCCACCTTTCCCGTTTCGTTCAGCGAGATCTTGCTGCTTTCCCTGGTAAACAGTGAAACGCCCAGGGCTTCCTCCAGCATGGCCTTGGGAATAGCTTCCCGGGTCTTCACCGGGCACAGGGGGCCTTCCCCGCCCCGCACCCGCACCAGCGTCGTCAGCGTGCGCATGGGGCAGACGCTTTCCTGCAGGGCGTACTTTTCGCCCCGCTTGCAGGTGTTTCCGGAAACATGCAGCTGGCCGTCCACCTTTTCAACGGTAATGCGGCAGCCCATGGGACA
>CACWUV010000041.1 GCA_902764185.1 uncultured Eubacteriales bacterium | reverse complement strand
ATCCGACTGCTTCAATGGGCGTTGGAAGGGGTGGAAATAGGTCCGCGATGCGTACTTGCAATGCTTGGGCAATGATGAACAAATCAGAACCCGAAACGATAATTTGCTGACCTTCGATGCATGAGAGTTTTGACCGTGACATATCGACATTTAGTAATTGTATCTTGATAATGAGTTCTCCCTGGCCTATCCCTTTCCTTTCCCGGATTTAAAACATTTTGCATGTCATGCATTTTGACAAACGAGTGTTATAGCCATTTTTGCTGCTATATAGCATAGCTATAAGCCTATAAGCGCCACAGAAAATATAGTGCAACGATGGCAATAATAGCACAATTCCAATATTACTATAATGGCATGAAGAAAAAGCACTTAACAATTGTATTGATTTGGAAAGAGTGCGTCCCATGCTATAAGCCCTTCATTTCCAACAGAAAATGCCAACGCTATTACGTATTCTGCCGAATAGCCGCAAAACAGACATTTATCAGAGAAAAGCAGGACAGCTATGGCAACTGCATAAAGCACCTGAGCAGCATTGCACATTAAAACAAAAGAGTCCAGGAAAACAGGATTCTCTTGTATCCATTTATGCTTTATATTTGCCAAATGAAAAATGATTTATCAACTTTACTGTAATTATTCATTTTCCATTAGTATGAAGCAAAAGCATACACATCTATGAGGATTAAACATACTTTGCACTATAATCATTGTATGAGTAAAAAGTGGATTAGGGAAAATAGGTGTAGATGTTTGAGATTCTCCTTTTCTCTTAAGCACAATTGAGTTTATAAGAAATCCAGTAATTTTAGAAAACTGCTCGCAGAGTGCTGCTATCATCCACCTGCGAGCTTTTTTATCTAAATATATCAGAATTTGATAGATTAAGCCGCTAAAGTTATGTGCGGGAAGGAGGTGCTAAGGTGAGCGCGATTGAGCGGCGTATAGCTATTTGGCATACATTGTGCGTTCGTCGAGAAGTGAAAATAAAAACACTCGCGAAAGAACACGATGTCAGCTGGATTACTATATACCGTGATATCGAATATCTCTCTTTATCACATCCTATAATCACCACCAGAGGAAGATATGGTGGCGTTAAACTCCCCGACTGGTATATACCGAGCGCAAATCATCTTTCCCCGGAGCAATTAGCCTTTCTGGATAGATTGTACTTATCTTTGAATAGTGAAGATGCACGAATGATGAAGAATATCATTTTAACGCTTTCATCCAGATAGGAAATAAAACCTGTGCAGAGTGTATATCGAGAACCTTTAAAACTGAATATTCGTGTTGCAGGTACGTTCTCTTATAGATGCCCGGAAGGGAGAGCGGCGAGCAGGGCGGCGCGACAATGGCAGAAGCCGGAGCGATCCACGCATCCTGTTGACTTTGCTGTGGCAGGCAAGGCGCGATAAACCTATAAGAGCATAATGATACTTCTCGCAGCCTCCCATGTGTAAGAGGGGGAGTCCCTTTTGTGTGCGCCAGCTTAGGTCAGCAGCGGCACAGCAGGGCTATGATGCGGTAAAGCTGGCCGCAGCCGGCAACACTATTTGAGACGGCAATCCAAATCGTCATCGTTGACGGTTTCTACCTATACTGATATGCTGATTCTGCCCAGTTGACAATGAAATGTGAGAGAGGAGGGCAGCACATCAGCTTATCAATTGATTAAACTGAGGGGGAAATGAAAATGGAATGTTCTGAGAATACCAACATACAACGCACATACACCGCAGAGCAAATTGCCCAGATCCTTGGTATCAGCGTCCGCAAAGCCTATGATTTCTGCGCGACAACAAAAGAATTCAAGGTAATCAGGATCGGAAAACGCTGTGTAAGGGTTCATAAAGAATCCTTTGAAAAATGGCTGGAGAGCCAGTGTGACGCGCAATGATCCTGTACCTGTAAGGAGGATCAAAATGGCAATATACAAGATCAGAGGAGAATCATATAACGTGGTTTTCCGCTACAGTACCGGTGACGGTACAAAGCTGCATTGGGAAACGTATAAAAGCGAATTGGAGGCTATACAGCGTAAAGCCTACATCGATTACCTGGAGAAGAATGGTTTGAAAGGTGAAATCATCAAGGCTGCTCTGGAATATAAGCGGAAAGCTGAGATTCAGAAGCGGGTAAAAGAGGATATTCAGTTTCCAACTTTGACGCAGGAACCGGAGAACGTGCAAAAGCAAGAAGAAAACTTGCAGAAAACCTACCGGCAGTTCGTTGAAAAGTGGCTTCCTATTCATGCTCGGAAGAAACGTTTCTCACCAAACACTTATGACAATTACCGTTCCAATCTGAACAATCACATCCTGCCATACTTTGGGGATCAGATCATGAGCTCCATCACTGCGGAAGATATTGATAATTTCATCGACTATCTGAGCAGTAAGCCATGCAAAGGCTCAAAAAGCTATGGAAAGAAGGGTAAAGAAATCCCTGTGCTGGCATCGAGCTCCGTCAAAAAGTGCTACAATGTGCTGATGGCGGGTTTTCCTTCCGCAAAGAAATGGCATTATGTGACAGAGGTTCCAGAAACCACGCCACCCTGTGAAAAAGCAGTCAAGCGCCACGCCTGGACCGCAGATAAGGTGAAAAAGGTGCTTGATTCCATCCAGGATGACAAGCTGCTGCATTTGGCTGTCCATCTGGCGTTTGTCTGTTCCCTACGGGCGGGAGAAACGTCGGGTATTGATGTGAACACCATCGATGCTGCCGATCACAGTTTCTGGATCACACGGCAGATCCAGCGCGTCTCTGACGCGGCTCTGGCACAAATTCCCCAAGAGGAAATCTTTCGGGTTTTCCCCAAGCAGGTGGCGGCCTCCCATTCCAGCCTGATCCTGAAAACTCCCAAGACTGAGGGCAGCAAGAGAAAGCAGTATGTGCCTGCCCCATTGATGAAGGAGATCATGGAGCGTGTGGCAGAGATCGAAGAGCACAAAGCCTTCTTCCAGGAGGAATACCACGATTACGGCTTGCTGATCTGTCAAGTGGACGGGCGGCCCATCGATCCGAAATCCTTTGACAAGTGGTTCAAAGAAAAACAGACTGCCTGCGGCATCCCGCACCAAGATCAGATCGAGTTTCAGGGGCTGAGAAAATCTGGCCAGATGCACAAGGTGCGCCTCTCGCAAAACAACTACCAGCTGGTAGCAGAAAGCGCCGGACAGTCCCCGGAAGTGTTGATGAGCAACTACAACGAAGCGCTGGATTCTGAAAAGCGAGCATTGTCCCATATGGTGGAGGATAGCTTCTATTCGGAAAAAGAACGGGAACAGTTTAAGCCCAAGGGACAACCGCAGGGAATGGACACTATCATGGAAATGCTGCGCGACCACCCGGAACTGGCCCAGCAGTTGATGCAAAACCTGCTGCTAGGCGCGCTCAATCAAACGGCAAGCGCTCCAAATAAAAAATCCAGTTGTTAGCTGGATTTGTTAGCTGGAAATTTGCTGTTAGCAAGGGAAATGGCAAAATTGCTCGTAATGATGTATTAAACGTGAAAAAACTCCACCAGATGGTGGGGTTTCATGGAGCTGATGGGCGGATTTGAACCGCCGACCTCATCCTTACCAAGGATGCGCTCTACCGACTGAGCTACATCAGCATGCTTTCTTGCGACAGCTCAATTAATATAGCACAAAGGGAAAAGGATGTCAAGGGGAAAAACGGCGGATAGTGCAAATTTTTTTGAGGGCGCGGGTCAGCCCTGTGTCCACATCTGCCAGCACGCGGTGTGCAGCTGCCTGCGGAAGGGGAAAAGGGCGATGTTTTCCCGGGTGGGATAGACGCGGTTGGCCAGCAGCAGCGGCAAAGCAGCCCGTCTCCTTTCCCCGGATCAAGGAAGAAGCCAAAAAGCCGGATAGTCCTGCATAGCTGCTCCCTTTCCTGCGCTGTGTCTTTTTTTCAATGTCTTTTTCTGTAAATAACCTGGCGCGTGCCCGTTGTCACACCCCGAAAAAATATGCTATAATATCCCAAAACCACCCAGGGGGGCATATGTCCGCGGAGATCAAACGCATCGACACCGAGCAGCGCAATCCGCGCGCGGCGCACATCGACCCCCTGTCCACCCTGGATAGGCTGACGCTGATCAATTCCGAGGCTCCGCGGTCTTGGGCGCGGCCAAGCTGGCGAGGGAAATAGAATGATTTACCTGATCCTTCGACGCCGCTGCGCTTCGCTCAGGATGACAGTGTAAGGCGAATTAGGCTTACACTGTCATCCTGAGCGGAGCCGAAGGATCCTGGCGGGCTTACTTTCGCAGCCCTTCACAGATCAGATCCCGGATGGCCGGGTGGAATTCATGGTAAGCCCGCAGCATATTGGTGTCCCGCCTGATGGCGGCAGACGGGCTTGTGCTCCACCCATACGCACAGGCCGCAGCCGGGCACGCCCGCTTGAATCAGGGAAATCGGAGAAAGGATGCTTTAAAAGGAGGAAAAGAGGATGAACGAATTCGTATTCAAGCGCAACGAGCTGCTGGCCCAGAAGACCATCAAGGGCCTGGAATCCCGCAACATGAGCGGCTATTATGCCGCCGACAAGGCCGAGGCTTTGCGGCTGGCCCTGTCCCTGATCCCCGAGGGAGCGTCCGTCACCATGGGCGGCGCTGCCTCCGCCGTGGAGATTGGGCTGGTGGAGGCCGTGAAGCAGGGCAATTACAACTTCATCGACCGCAGCGCCTTTGCCGACAAGCGCGAGGCCATGCTGCTGGCCTACGACGCGGACGTGTTCCTTTCCAGCGCCAACGCCATGACCGACGACGGCATCCTGGTGAACATCGACGGCAATTCCAACCGTGTGTCCGCCATCGCCCAGGGGCCCAAGAAGGTGATCTTCATCGTGGGCATGAACAAGGTGTGCAAGGACCTGGACGACGCCATGAAGCGCGCCCGCAACGTGGCCGCCCCCATGAACGCCGCCCGCTTTGACATCAACACCCCCTGCAAAAAGCTGGGCACCTGCATGGACTGCAAGAGCCCGGACACCATCTGCTGCCAGTTCCTCATCACCCGCTTCTCCCGCCATGCCGGGCGCATCCATGTGATCCTGGTGAACGACGAATTGGGGTTCTGATACTGAATCCCGATTAAAAACATACACAAACAGAAATTTGATAGTGTTGCGCTTAGATCCTTCGACTCCGCTTACGCTGCGCTCAGGATGACATTGAAAGGTGTATTACTTCTTGTTTAGTAGTTTAATTTGCTGCAAAAAAGCCGACAACCAAGAAAAAAAACAACCCATCATTGTCATCCTGAGCGGAGCGTAAGCGAAGTCGTTCGCTTTGCGCTGGCCCTCGGCCAGCAGGATCTTTTGTAGACTATATAATTCTCCCCGTCAAATTTCTATTTTTCAGTGTCTTGTTTTAATCCGGGATCAGTATGATGGAATAAGCGGATTTCGTAAAAAACAGCCGAAGCGCCCTCATCCGGCCTTTCATTGGTCGGAGGAGGGCGCTTCTTTTATCCCGCCCATGATCCATCCGGTTTATTTATTGCCAATTCAAAAAAATATGCTATAATAAATGTAACCGAAAAACTGTTATGGAGAAGTGCGTCCTATGAATACAGAAGCCTTGATCCGCAGCAGCCGGCGCACGGTGCTGGTGGTGGAGGATGAAGCCGTCAACCGGGAAATGCTGGGATTCATTTTGCAGGATCAGTACGAGGTGCTTTTTGCGGGCAACGGCCGGGAAGCGCTGGAGCGGCTGCGGGCCTTTGACGGCACGGTGGCCATGATCCTGCTGGACATCAACATGCCGGTGATGAACGGCTACGAGCTGATGGATGCGCTGCGGGCGGACGCCGCCTTGAGCAGCATCCCGGTGATCGTGCTCACCTCGGATCGGGAAGCGGAGGTGGAGGCGCTGGGCCGCGGGGCCATGGATTTCATTCCCAAGCCCTACGATATGCCCCAGGTCATCCTGGCTCGGGTGCGCCGGATCATCGAGTTCACCGAGGACCGCCGTCTGATCAAGGACATCGAGCACGACGAGCTGACGGGGCTGTACAGCCGCAATTTCTTCCACGAATACTGTGAAACCCTGGCGGCGGATCACCGGGATCGGGAGCTGGACATGATCTCCGTGGACGTGGACCGGTTCCGCCTGGTCAACGAGATCAACGGCAAGGCATTTGGCGATCAGGTGCTCAGAGCCATTGCGGACGGCATCCGCGACGTGCTGGCGGGCCGGGTGGGCATCGCCTGCCGCAGCGACGCCGATCTGTTTTTCATCCTCATGGAGCGCCTCCCGGATTATAACGAGGTCCTCCGCCGCATCCGGCGGCGCATTGATGACATGGAGGGCCTGGGCAGCCTGCACCTGCGGGCGGGCGTCTATCAGCGGGTGGATCAAAGCCGACCCATGGAATGGTTCAGCAACGCCGCCAAATCCGCCAGCGGCAGCAGCCGCAACAATTACGCCAAGAGCATCACCATCTACGACGGCGCGCTGATGGAAAAGGCGCTGTATAATCAGCCCCTTATCGGCGATATGGACGAAGCCCTGCGGCAAAAGCAGTTCAAGGTGTTTTTCCAGCCCAAGTACCGCATCGACGGCGAAAAGCCCGTGCTGTACAGCGCCGAAGCCCTGGTGCGCTGGGTGCATCCCGAGCTGGGGTTCATCAGCCCCGGCGTGTTCATTTCCCTGTTTGAGGAAAACGGCCTGATCACCCGGCTGGACACCTATGTGTGGCAGGAGACCGCCGCCCAGATCCGCCGCTGGCGGGAGGAGCTGGGCATCGACTTCCCGGTGAGCGTCAATCTGTCCCGGCAGGATCTTTTTGACCCAGGGCTGCTGCAAAAAATGCAGCGCATCACCGCGGAAAACGGACTGCCAGCCGGAAAACTGCACCTGGAGGTCACCGAATCCGCCTACGCCCAGGATGTGGAACTGATGCTGCAGGTGGTGGGCGAGCTGCGCGGCGCGGGGTTCCGGATCGAGATGGACGATTTCGGCTCGGGCTACTCCTCCCTCAACATGCTGTGCCTGATGCCTGTGGACATGCTGAAAATCGACATGAAATTTGTGCAGAACCTTTTGAAAGCCGACGGCGGCTACCGCATTTTGCAGCTGGTGGTCAGCATGGCCCACAGCATGGGCCTGCCCGCCATCGTGGAGGGCGTGGAGAATCAGGCGCAATATGAGCTGGTGCGCCAGGCCGGCTGCGACGTGGTGCAGGGCTATTATTTCTCCCGCGCGGTGGATGCCGACGCCTTTATCCGCATGCTGCGGGACAGCCTGAAAAGCGAGTAAAAAAGGAGCAAGCCATGATTCGTTTTGACTGTGATTACGTGGAGGGCGCGCATCCTTCCATCCTGGAGGAGCTGACCCGCAGCAACCTGGAGCAGACCGCCGGTTATGGCGAGGACCCCTATTGCGCCGCCGCCCGGGGCAAGATCCAGGCCGCCTGCCGCGCGCCGCTGGCCGCGGTGCATTTTCTGGTGGGCGGCACCCAGGCCAACGTCACCGTGATCGCCTCCATCCTGCGGCCCCATCAGGGGGTGCTGTGCGCCGCCACCGGGCACATCAACGTGCACGAGACCGGCGCGGTGGAGGCCACGGGCCACAAGGCGCTGGGCCTGCCCCACAAGAACGGCAAAATCACCGCCGATCAGGTGGAGGAGGCCGTCAAAAATCACTATGCCGACAGCGCCTTTGAGCACATCGTCCAGCCCGGCATGGTGTATATCAGCCATCCCACGGAGTATGGCACCCTGTATTCCCTGGAGGAGCTGACCGCCCTGAGCGCGGTGTGCCGCCGGTATCATCTGCCCCTGTTCCTGGATGGGGCCCGGCTGGGCTACGGCTTGGCCGCGGGCGACGTGCAGCTGCCCGATCTGGCCCGGCTGTGCGACGTGTTTTATATCGGCGGAACCAAGTGCGGCGCGCTGTTTGGCGAGGCCGTGGTGATCACCGATCCGGCGCTCAGCCGTGATTTCCGCTATCATATCAAGCAGCGCGGCGGCATGCTGGCCAAGGGGAGGCTGCTGGGCATCCAGTTTGACGCCCTGTTCACCGATGACCGCTATACCGCCATCACCGCCGGCGCCGTGGCCCAGGCCGCCCGCATCCGGCAGGCGCTGCAAAGCCGCGGGGTATCCATGCTCATCGATTCCCCCACCAACCAGCTGTTCCCCATCCTCACCCATGCCCAGCGCGCCGCCCTGGAGGAGCGCTTTGTGCTGTCCCACTGGCAGCGGGTGGACGAGGGGCGCGACGCCATGCGCATCTGCACCAGCTGGGCCACCAAGGAGGAAAACGTGGAAAAGCTGCTGGCGGCCATTGCGGGAATGCCGGAATAAGGGCGGCATTTTGATTGTGCAAACCGGAAAAACTTTCCCTTGTCAGCATGGACTGATCTATGATAGACTGAAAACCAAAGGAGGTGCCTGCATGATTTACACCATCAACCAGATCCGGCAGATCGCCGCGCCTATCGCGGCGGCGTACGGCATCAAAAGCATGCACCTTTTCGGTTCCTATGCCCGGGGCGAGGCCACCGAGCACAGCGATGTGGATCTGCTCATCGACCGGGGCAGCGTATGCAGCGGGTTTGTGCTGGGCGGGCTGTACGCTGACCTGCGGGACAGCCGAAAAGGAGCTTGATCTGGTCACGACCCAGGGTGCGGATGCAGCGTTTCTCAATCAGATTCGCCCGGATGAGGTGCTGATTTATGAGCAATGACTTCCTGCGGCGGGACGCCGTCATCATCCGGCACATGGTACGTACTGCGATGAGATTGACGCGGCAATGAGGACTTTTGGCGACAGCGAGACGGTTTTTCTTGAAAATTCTGTCTATCGCAATGCCGTCAGCATGCCTGTTCAGCAAATTGGAGAATTGGCTAAACATTTGACCGATGCTTTTGTTGCCGCCCATCCGGAAATACCTTGGCGGCAGATCAAAGGAATGCGGGATTGGTTTGCGCATCAATACCTGAAAATGGACGCACATGTGATCTGGACGGTGGCGAAAGAGGATTTGCCGGCCTTGCGGAATTTCTGCGAGGATTGGCTGGCAAAATATGATAAAAACTGATGTTTGAAGAGGACCACGGAAAAGCGGCGCACCGCTTTTCTTTTTTTACTTAAATGTAAAAATTCATAATAAATTCTTCATATTTTCGTTGCATTTCCCGCCCTTTTCCGGTACAATACAGGAGAGACCAAACAAGGGAGGAGATCCGTGTGACGGAAATTCTGCACAGCTTGGCGGGCAGCCTGGCCGACGTGCTCATATATGGCGCCATCGCCGTCATCACCCTGGTGGGGTTTGCCAAGTGCATTCTTCCCAGCCGCCGGTGCGCCCGTCTTTTGCGTCGGGCGGTGCACAAGCTGGAGGTCATGACCCTGCGGGACGGCCAGAGTCCCGTGTGGCAGGACCCGCTGTTCCTGGGCCGGCCCATGCAGGCCGCCTGGCGGCGGTTTCTGGTGAACGCGGAGCAGCTGGACAGCCGGGGCATCAACTGCGACGTGGAGGATTACATCAACGACGACACCGTGATCTACGCCCACAGCCACACCCAGCTGGGCGATGTGATCCCGGGCATTTTGACATCCCTGGGCATCCTGGGCACCTTCATCGGCCTGGTGCGGGGCTTGGGCAGCCTGGATCTGTCCAGCGCCGAGGACACCATGGCGGGCATCTCCAAGATGATCAGCGGCATGAATTTCGCCTTTGGCACCTCCATTGCGGGCTGCGCCTGCTCCCTGCTTTTTAATATCCTGAACCGGGCGGGCATCGGCTCCGCCCAGAACGGCATCGACGCCTTCTATGAGGCCTTCACCGAGTTCGTCATGCAGCGGCCGCTGAGCGACAACGTGCAGGCCATCATCCAGCAGGAGGACCAGGCGGCTTTCCTGCGCCACGCCGTCAGCGAATTGGGCAGCAAAATGACCGAGGGCGTCAGCGAGGCCGTGAAAAACAGCATGGCCCCCGTCACCCAGAGCGTCAGCCGCTATATCGCCGCCGAGACCCAGGCGCAGCTGGAGGGGCTGGATCATATTGTGGGCAGCTTTATCACCCGCATGAACGGCGCCCTGGACGGGCAGTTTGCCCAACTGGGCCAAACCCTGTCCGCCATCAACCAGTCCCAGCGCATGGATCGGGAAAGCCTGAGCGCCTCCATGGACGCCGCCGTGAACATCCTGGGCAGCATGCAGGAGATGACCGGGGTTTTGCAGAATGTCACCGCCCGGTTTGAGGATTACGCGGGCGAAATATACCAAAGCCGCCAGGATCAGCAGACCTTTGCGGACCAGACCCAGCGGCTGCTGGACGGCATGCATGCCGCGGCCCAGGAGCAGATGGACTACATCAGCTCCCTGCGCGCCAGCCAGCAGGGCTTGCAGGACAGCATGCAGCAGTATGCCGATTGGTCCGGCCGGGTGCTGGAGGCCGTGCACATGCAGTCCCAGGATACCGGCGAGGCCGCCCATCAGGTGAGCAAGGCCATGCAGGACAGCAGCCGGGCCCTCAGCCAGAGCTACACCGACTTCGTCAGCGGCATCAGCGGCGGTCTCAGCCGCACCATCGGCCTGTTTGAGGAGAACATGCACGGGGTCATTTCCCTGCTGGACGGCAAGCTGGAGAGCATCGAAAAGACCGCCAAGGCCGCCCAGAACGGCTTCAACATCAAAAACGAACAGCTGCAGGAGGGCGCGGACAATCTGCTGCAAGCCCTCTCCGGCATGCAGCGCGCCCTGGCCGATATGACCCGCTGCATCGAGGACGCGGCCCAGGGCATGAAGGGAGCCTGAAATGAGCGCGCGGCAATATAAGATGCAGCGCCATCGGGCCGGGGACGGCGGCACCCATTGGATCTCCTATTCCGATATGATGGCGTCGCTGCTGCTGATCTTCATCCTGGCCATCGTGCTGAGCATCTACAATTATTATCAGCTGCTGGAAACCAAGACAAAGGAATTGGGGGAGCAGCAGGCGCAATTGGACGCCGCCCAGATCACCCTGGCCCAGCAGGAAAAGGACCTGGAAACCACCCGGGTCACCCTGATGGGCAAGGAGGAGGAATTGGCCGCCATCCAGATCCAGCTGGACACCAAGGAGCAGGACCTCAACGCCGCCACCTTAAAGCTCAGCGAGCGTGAGGAGGAAAACGAAAAGCTGCTGGCCCAGATCGTGCTGCGCGAAGCCGACCTGGCCGATCAGCAGAACCGCATCGACGCCCTGCAATTGGTGCTGGCGGAGCAGGAAAAGGAACTGAGCAGCTACCAGGTGCAGATCGCGGACCTGCTGGGCGTGCGCACCCGCATCGTGGAGGAGCTGAGCATCGCCCTGTCCCGGGCCAATATCTACGCCACGGTGGATAAGACCACCGGCGATATCGTGCTGGAAAGCACGCTGATGTTTGAGTTTGGCAAGTCCGAGATCAGCGACGCGGGCAAGGAGCAGCTGGGTCGGCTGATCCCGGTCTATCTGCGCGTGCTGATGAGCCCGGAATACAGGGATTATGTGGCCGAAATCATCATTGAGGGCCACACCGATTCCACGGGCACCTACGCGGGCAACCTGAAGCTATCCCAGGAGCGCGCTCTGGCTGTGGCCAATTACTGCCAGCAGATGGGTTCCCTGAGCAGCGCCCAGAAGGAAGCCCTGCGGCAGATTATCACCGCCCAGGGGCGGGCCAACGCCAACCCCATCCTGCGGGCGGACGGCAGCGAGGACGAGGACCGCAGCCGCCGGGTGGAAATCAAGTTCCGCCTCAAGGATACCGAAATGATCGAGCGGATGGGTCAGGTCCTGTCCGGTTTGGAGTGAAAGATGAAATACGCAGCAATTTTTATGGCCGTCCTGGTGGTGCTGGCCCTGGGGGTGGGCGTTTACGCCCTGGCCAATGCCCATTTGGTGGTGGTTTCGGTGACGGAGGAGGTGACCCCCGGCTTTGAACGGCAGGAGGATTTCACCGCCCTGCAAACCGCCATGGATCAAAACGCCCTGCTGGGCACGCCCTTTGTGGAGGAGCTGGACGGCAGCAGCATGGATTACGACTTTCGTACCTACACCTTCCGCCTGCGCAACCCCGGCATGATCGGGGCCGAAATGGTGGAGGTGCAGGCCGTGCCCGGCAGCGGCGACGCCCTGTGCTTCGCCACCCTGGACGCCAGACAGGTGAACGCCGACCGCCAGATCCCCGCCCACAGCGAAGGGGATCTGTGGTGCGTGGTGCTTACCAGCGCCCAGCAGCCTTCCGTTCCGCGCGACTTCCGCATCACCTATTACATGTGGGGCATGCAGAAAAGCGTGACGGCGACCTATCGGTAAACAGAAAGGAAACGTTGGAGGCCTCCGCGGCCTCCAAACCTCTGCGCCAAAGGCCCGCCTGGGCCTCTGGACTCCATTCGGGCGAACCGGTTTGATTACACCTTCAAACAGCTTCCGCCAGACGATTGAATAGGCTTGACTTGTCAAGCGCTCCAGAAATACGCCGCAACACAAAAGATGACCGGAAACGAGCAAGCTCGATCCGGTCATTTTTGCTTATGCGGCTATGCTGCTGACGTAGCATTGACGGCTAAAGCCGTCATTTCTGGAGCGGTTGGGTTTCTCTGAGTTTGGTTTACAACTAACGCAAGTCTGGGGTCGGCATGCGCAGCAGGCCGAGAATCGCGCAGCGATTCCGAAAAAGGCGGCTGTCGGCAGATCAAGCTTGCTTGTATCTGACGGCAGATGTCTTTTTCATTGCCTCAGACGGCTTTTTGCGGTCCTCCTAAGCTAAACTGGCGGAAGTTGCTTGAAAATGCAGCTAAGCTGGTTCGCCCGAAAGGGTGTCCAGAGGGCCCAAGCGGGCCCTTTGGCGAGGTGTTTGAGGGCGAGGAGCCCTCATCGTAACCCCGACAAATTTCTGTTTTCAGCGTCCTGTTATCAGGGAATAATCTGACCGCTCAGTTTGCCCCCTGTCCGGCGCTGCGCTTTTCCTCAAAGTTATCCTGCTTGTTGAACTCGGCGTGGTTGATGATGTATTCCCGGCGGGGGTCCACCTTGTCGCCCATGAGGATGGTGATGATTTCGTCCTCCCGGGCGGCGTCCTCCAGGGTGACGCGCATCAGGCGGCGGTGGGTGGGATCCATGGTGGTCTCCCACAATTGCTCGGGGTTCATTTCGCCCAGACCCTTATAGCGCTGGATGGTGTAGTTCTTTTTGCCCTGGGTCAGCTGGCGCAGGGCCTTGTCGTCGTAGGCGTATTCCTGCACGCCGCCGGGGCGCTTGACCAGGTACAGGGGCGGCATGCCGATGTACACGTGGCCCTGGGCGATGAGCTCGCGCATATAGCGATAGAAGAAGGTGAGCAGGATGGCGCGGATGTGCGCGCCGTCCTGGTCGGCATCGCTCAGGATGATGACCTTATGATATTTGAGGGCGCTGATGTCGAAATCCTCGTCGATATTGGTGCCCAGAGCGGTGATGAGGCTGCGGAATTCCTCGTTTTGCAGCACCTGATCCAGCCGCTTCTTTTCGGCATTCAGGGGCTTGCCGCGCAGGGGCAATATGGCCTGGAAATGCCGGTCGCGGCCCTGCTTGGCGCTGCCGCCGGCGCTGTCGCCCTCCACGATGAACAGCTCGTTTTCCACCGCCTTGCGGCCCGTGCAGGCGCTGAGCTTGCCCACCAGCGGCGCGGCCTCCAGGCTGTTGCGCTGGCGCGCCACGTCCCGGGCCTTGCGGGCGGCCTCGCGCACCTTGGCGGATTTAATGGATTTTTCGATGATTTTCTGGGCCAGCTCGCCGTTTTTCAGGTTTTCCAGGAATTGGTACAGCTGGTCCGTCACGATGGCCTCCACCGCGGGCTTCACCTCGCTGTTGCCCAGCTTGCCCTTGGTCTGGCCCTCAAACTGGGGGTTTTTGACCATCACGGTGACGATGGCCGTCAAACCCTCCCGGAAGTCCTCTCCCGCCAGGTTGGCGTCCTTCTCCTTGAGCGCGCCGATCTTGCGGGCGTAGTCATTGAAGGCGCGGGTCAGTGCGGTGCGGAAGCCCACCTCGTGGGTGCCGCCTTCGCCGGTGGGGATATTGTTGACGTAGCTGAACACGCTTTCGGTGTAGCTGTCGGTGTACTGCATGGCCACGGCGCACAGGATGTCGTCCTTTTTGCCTTCCAGCATGATGGGGTCGCTGTGCAGCGGGGTCTTGTTCTGGTTGAGATATTTGACGTAATCCCCGATGCCGCCGGCGTAGCAGAATTCCATCTGCCGCTTGTCCTCTTCCTTGGCCCGCTCGTCCACAAAGGTGATCTTGAGGCCCCGGTTCAGGTAGGCCAGCTCCCGCAGGCGGCGGCTGACGGTTTCGCTGTTGAACCGGTGATCCTCGGTGAAGATGGTGTCATCGGGCATGAAGCGCACCAGCGTGCCGCGCTTGCGGGTGTTGCCCAGCTTTTGCAGGCCGCCCACGGGCTTGCCCGCGCGCCACTTCTTTTCCTTTTCGTCCCAGAGGGTCTCAAAGCGCATTTGATAATGTGCCCAATCCCGGAAGGAATCCACGGTCATCCATTTGGAAAGCGCGTTGACCACCGACGCGCCCACGCCGTGCAGGCCGCCGGAATAGGCATAGTTTTCATTGCCAAATTTGCCGCCTGCGTGCAGGCGGGTGTAAATCAGCTCGATACCGCTGACGTGGAGCTGGGGATGCTCGTCCACGGGCACGCCGCGGCCGTTGTCCCACACCGAGGCGCTGCCGTCCTTGTGCAAGGTCACCAGGATCTCCGTGGCGAACCCTGCCAGCGCTTCGTCGATGCCGTTGTCCACGATCTCCCACAGCA
The DNA here is from genome assembly GCA_902764185.1 of uncultured Eubacteriales bacterium. Lineage (GTDB taxonomy): Bacteria > Bacillota > Clostridia > Christensenellales > Aristaeellaceae > SFMI01. The sequence continues at coordinate 619 of CACWUV010000041.1, read as the reverse complement.
AATGATGCAGTCCGCGCACGCTGGTGGTGCCGATATACATGCCCGGGCGCATGCGCACAGCGTCCAGCCCTTCCAGCACCTGCAGCTTGCCCGCGTTGTAGCTGCTCTCCTGACGTTTGATCTCCGACATCGTAAAGCCTCCTGTTTTCCATAGGGTAACGAGACATTATAGCATATGTTACGCGGAAATGTCAAAAGTGTGAAGGGGGATCCGTTGGGCCTCCGCGGCCCAAACCCGCGCCAGGAGACTTCGCCTCCTGGACCTCAGCGGGCGAACCAGCTTGAGCGCACAGTCAAACAATTTCCGCCAGATGATCGCATGGGCTTGGCTTGTAAAGTGCTCCAGAAATACGCCAAAACGAAAACCACCCGGATATGAGCAAGCTCAATCCGGGCGTTTTCCGTTTTTGGCTATAACGCTTCGCGTTATTGACGGCTAAAGCCGTCATTTCTGGAGCGGGAGCTGCATCGAAGTTTAGTAAACAACGCATGCAAGTCTGGGGTCGGGCTGCGCAGCAGGCCGAGAATCGCGCAGCGATTCCGAAAAAGCAGGCAGACGTCAGATGGCGCTTGCGACAATCTGACGGATGACGGCTTTTTCAAGGCCCCAGACGATTCT
>CACWUV010000040.1 GCA_902764185.1 uncultured Eubacteriales bacterium | reverse complement strand
GAGCAGAGTGATGAGTCTTTTCATGTTCGTTCCTCCTAAAGCATTCTGCCCATCGGCTTGTCCGTCTGTACAAATGGGCATAGAAATACATATATAGAATACCAAATGTGCCGCGCAAAAACGTCACAAAAAATGGCATGTTGACAAAAACATGCCATCCTTGTGCATCCCTTATTTTTTGTTATCCGCTTTCTTATTTCTGCTTACCGCGGAAAAGCAGCCTGCCCGTGGTGATTTCCGCCCAGCTGTACTGCTTCATATATTCTCCCTGAAAATCATTGGCCGCCTGCATGTCTCCATCCAGCATGCGGTAATAATCGCAGTCCACCCGATCCCGCTGAATGGCCAACTGCCCGCTGCGGCGCAGAATGATATCCTCCATGCCGATGCCAGCCAGCGTTTTTCTCATATCCCGAATCAGCTCCCGGATGCGGTGCTTCATGGCGGTCATATCGGCTTCGTCCTCCCAAAGCGCGTCGGCAATTTCCTCCGCTGTGCAGGCCGCGCCTTCCCGATCCACCAGATAGGCCAGCAGCTCCTTGGTCTGCTTGCGCCCGAACATCAAAGGCTTTTGCTGCCAAAAGACCTCGAACTGCCCAAAGCACTGAATATACAGCCTATCCTTTGCGGGCGTAATGGGTGGATAAATGTTTTCGATTTCCTCCCGGATGCGTTCCTCCTCCAGGGGCTTCAATACATAGCCGCTGGCATGAAGCCGAAACGCGTCCATGGAATACTCGGAATAGCCGGTTACGAACACGATCTTTGAACGCGGCGAAAACTGCTTGAGCCGCACCGCCAGCGCCAGCCCATCCAATTCCGGCATCTGAATATCGGTAAAGACGATGTCCGGCCGCAGGCGCTGCCCCATGATCGCGTCGATGGCCGCCGTGCCCAACGGAAAATCCCGGATATCCGCCTCCGGCGCGGCCTGGGCGATGGCGTCATGCAGCAGCTCCAGGGATTTGGGCTCGTCGTCGATCGCAAATATCAGCATGCTTCTGCCTCCTGTTCTTTGGGTAAAATAATCGTGGCTGTCGTCCCCTCTCCCGGTCGGGATTGGATGCTCAGCCTTCCATTGCACACCGCAGCCAGCCGCTCCCGAACATTGGTAAGGCCTACATGGGGCTTGCCGTCGTCGGAAATATGGGCTGGATCAAAGCCCGGGCCATCGTCGCGGATGATCACCTCCACGTGATCTCCCGCATCCAGCGTGGCTATGGAAACGGTGCCTCGTCCGCCCTTGTTGCCGCGCACCCCATGGCGCACGGCGTTTTCCACCAGCGGCTCCATCGTCAGCGCCGGAATGCGGAAATCCGTGCAGGTGATGTCATAGCGGACCTGCAAGGCATCCTCAAACCGCAGCTGTTCAATCTCCAGATAGGTCTTTGTGTGGTCCAGCTCCTTCACAAACGGAATGGGGCCCTGCTGGTCCAGGGAATCCATGTTGCCGCGCAGATAACGGGCAAATTTAAGGATGGCGGGCTTCACCTGCCCCGGATACTTATCGCACAGCGCGGCGATGGCGTTCAGCGAATTGTATAGAAAATGCGGTTTGATCTGGCTGATCGTCAGCTGCACCCGCTGTCCGGCCACCAGCGCCTCTTCATGCTCCCGCACGGCCTGCAGATGCAGCCAGATATAATAGGCAACACAGCCGATGACAGCCGAAATGGTCAGATAGGTGATGGGCTGGCCGATCAGCCCCACATTGCTGTCCAGCACAATCGCGCCGGCGATGGTCAGCAGTACCAGGATAGGCACCCAGGTTTCCTGACGTTTCCGCGGCGCAAACACCCGGCTCGTCATTACAAACCAATAGGTCAGCAGGCCCACGCTGACAAAAAGGCACGTATCCTTGAGCGGGCCGCCCTGAAAATGATTGTGCTCATCGATCCAGAAGCAAACATGGGAAAACAGCGCCGTGGCATTCACCGCCGCGTTGATCCCCGCCAGCGCCCAGGCCCATCCGAAGCGTTTTTCCGGCGCGATGAAGCGCAAAAACAGGATCAATATCACCGGACGGATGACGTAACCGTAAATAGAAGTCAGCGTCCGCGCCAGCCACTTTACTTCGCCTTCCGCCAGGCGGTAATCAAGAAAATTCTGCGCCACCAGGCTGAACGCCGCCAGAATGATGAACCGCATGGTTCTTTTGAGATCGGCGCGAATGTAACGGTCGATACGCACAATGAAGGCCAGCAATATCAGCAGCGTCAGCATAGGAATAAGGCCCAGCGTTTCCACATAGTTATCCATCAGAAACGCTTTCAATCCCGCTGCGCTTTCCGGATTGCCCGACATCGTTCAGCCTCCTTTGTTTTATTGCTTGCGCTTCACCCCATTGAGCCTATCGCATCGCTTGCCTTCCGGCAGTCGGTCCTGCTTGAGCCTATGCGCTGATCTGCCCGTTATCCTGCGCCGTTGGACATTATGCGCTATCTGTTTTGGCGCGCATCAAGCCCCAAACTCATACATTGGCGCCCCATCCCGTATGCTTGCGGCTTTATCACCCGTATCCCATTATATCACACATGGGCAACAAAGTGGGTGACAAAACTAATTTTGTTTTTTCAGGCATGCGGTTCTCCACCTCGCTCCCCAGGAAAAGCCATAAAAAAAAGGCACCGTCTTTTGACGATGCCCCTTGAGCAAGAAAGCGCGAAGCCTGAATGCCGCGGTTGTTTTTCCGCAGATACAAAAGAAGATCTGGCCGTTCTGGTTTGGATGATAGAAAAACAGGCAGCAAGCGTAAAAGACATTTAGCGTCCAAGAATGAAAAAAGGAAAAGCGGCGCTTTCCAAATCTTCCCGTCCCACTCGCTGGCATAAAACGCCTTTCCATGGAAAACCTATGGCTGACAGAACGTAAGGAGGCGCTGCATTTGAAAGCGACAGGCATTGTACGCAGAATTGACGAACTGGGCCGCGTGGTGATCCCCAAGGAGATCCGCAGAACGCTGAGGATTCGCGAGGGTGACCCGCTGGAAATCTATACGGATCGGGATGGCGAGGTGATCTTGAAAAAGTATTCGCCCATTGGGGAGATGTCGTCCTTCGCCAAGGATTATACCGAATCCATTTTTCGCTCGCTGGGGCACATTGCCTGCATTGTGGATCGGGATCAGGTGATCGCGGCCAGCGGGGTGAACAAAAAGGAACTGTGGGACAAGCCCATCAGCCGGGATCTGGAGCAGGCCATCGCCAGCCGGCAGACCCAGACCTTCAACCGGCAGCTGGGCGGCAAAGCCATGAGCGTGACCAACGAGGACGACAACAGCGGCTATACGGCCCAGGTGGTCTCCCCCATCATCGCGGACGGCGAAGCCATCGGCGCGGTGCTGCTGCTCAGCCGGGAGCAGGGGGCAAAAATGGGCGACACCGAGATCAAGGTGGCGGAAACCGCCGCGGGCATCGTGGGCCGGCAGATGGAGCAGTGACTCACCGAATCGGAAAGCGTGCTTTCCGGTTTTTTATTTGCAAGCGGCCGGGAAATATGCTATACTATGACGTCAGTTTATGCGGCGCAGGCCGCAAAAGATAAACGGAGGAAAAAAGTATGGCACGCAATCAATTTGGCGGCTTCGGCGGCCCCAATATTCAGCAGCTGATGAAGCAGGCCCAGAAGATGCAGGCGCAGATGGAAAAGGCCCAGGAAGAGCTGGACGCCAAGGAATATGAAGCCTCCGCCGGCGGCGGCATGGTGACCTGCAAGGTGAGCGGCAAGCGCGAGATCCTGTCCCTGACCATCAAGCCCGAGGCCGTGGACCCCGAGGACATCGAAATGCTGCAGGATATGATCATGGCCGCGGTGAACGAGGCGCTGCGTCAGGGCGAGGAGACCCGCGAGAGCACCATGTCCGCCATGGCACCCAAGGGCATGGGCGGCATGTTCTGATGAACGGCACCGTGGAGCCCATCGCCCGGATGGCGGCCCAGCTGGCGCGCCTGCCGGGCATCGGGCAAAAGAGCGCCCAGCGCCTGGCCTACCACATTGCCGGCATGCCGGAGCAGGACGTGCACGACCTGGCCGCCGCCATCTGGCAGGGCCGCAAGGCGGTGCATTTCTGCGCCATCTGCGGCAATTATACCCAGAACGAGATCTGCGACGTATGCCAGGACGAAAAGCGGCAGAACGGGCAGATCTGCGTGGTGCGCGACCCCCGGGACGTGGCGGCCATGGAGCGCATGCGGGATTATCATGGGCGCTACCACGTGCTGCAAGGGGCCCTGTCCCCCATGAACGGCGTGGGGCCGGACGACATTCGCATCAAGGAATTGCTGCAGCGCCTGGGCTCAGAGCAGGTGGAGGAGGTCATATTGGCCACCAACCCCGACATTGAGGGCGAGGCCACCGCGGCCTATATCGCCCGGCTCATCAAGCCCATGGGCATCCGCGTGACGCGCATCGCCCACGGCGTGCCGGTGGGCAGCGACCTGGAATACGCGGATGAGATCACCCTTTCAAAAGCGATGGAAGGCAGGCGTGAGCTGTAATGCTGCATTTTTCCTATGGGGTCATGGGCTCCAGCAAATCCGCTATGCTGCTCATGCAGCACTATAACCACGTGCAGCTGGGCCACTATGTGGTGCTGGTAAAGCCCGCCATCGACACCCGCATCGACTCCAGCACGGTGTATTCCCGGGTGGGGCTGTCCGCAAAGGCGGATATTGTGCTCTACCCCGACCAAAGCCTGCGTGAGCAATTGATGTGGGTGTCTGTGCGCAACGGGCGCAACGATCTGCCGGATGTGTTCATCGACGAGGCGCAGTTTTTGACCGAGGCCCAGGTGGAGGAGATCGCCGATCTGGCGCTGGATCAGGAATTCTATTGCTATGGTCTCAAGACGGACTTCATGGGCAACTTTTTTCCCGGCTCCGCCGCCCTGATGCGGCTGGCCGAGGACATTCACGAGGTGCCCGGCGGGCTGTGCTGGTGCGGGCGCAAGGCCACCATGAACACCCGCATCGACGGAGACGGCAATGTGATCCGCACCGGCAGCCAGATCCTGATAGACAACCAGCAGGAAATCAAATACATCGGATTGTGCTACAAGCACTGGAAATTGGGACAGTCACATGGTTGAAATGCTTTCTTCTTATACGCCGCAGATCCTTGCGGCTATTTGTATATTGCTGCTTGTTTGCGTCGTTCTGGTGATCGCGCTGCTGCGGCGCACGCGGCATCAGGAGGAGGAATCGGAACGGCTGGAGGAGCATCTGCGCAGCGAGCTGGCCCGGCAGCAGCAGGCGGAGCTGGCCGCGGCGGCGGAAAACCGCCGTGCCCTGGAGCAGCGCATGGATATGCTCAGCACCCGGCTGGACGTGTTTGACCAAAGTCAGGACATCCGGCTGCACCGGGTCGCCGCCACCCTGGATGACAAGCTGAGCGCCAACGATCAGCGGGCGGAGCAGCTGCGCTCCACCCTCAGCCTGGGCATGGAGCGCATGCAACGGGACAACGCGGAAAAGCTGGAAAAAATGCGGCTGACCGTGGATGAAAAGCTGCACGAAACCCTGAACCGGCGGCTGGGCGAGAGCTTCTCCCTGGTGAACGAGCGGCTGGAGCAGGTTTATAAGGGACTGGGCGAGATGCAAAGCCTGGCCAGCGGCGTGGGCGACCTGAAAAAAGTGCTGACCAACGTGAAGACCCGGGGCATCTGGGGCGAGGTGCAATTGGGCACGCTGCTCAGCCAGATCCTGGCCCCGGCCCAGTATGCCGAAAACGTGCAGGTGATCCCGAGCAGCGCTGAGCGGGTGGAATACGCCGTGATCCTGCCGGGCAGCGGCGAAGGCAGCCGGGTCTTTTTGCCCATCGACTCCAAGTTTCCCATGGAGGCCTATGAACGGCTGCTGACGGCCAGCGAAGCGGGCGACGCCGACGCGGTGAACGCGGCCTCCGCCGAGCTGTGCGCCGCCATTCGCACCGAGGCCAAGCGCATCTCCAAAAAATACATTGAGCCGCCCTACACCACGGATTTTGCCATCATGTTTCTGGCCACCGAGGGGCTTTACGCGGAAGCCCTGCGCAGCCGCGGGCTGGTGGAGGAATTGCAGCGGGAGCAGCGCGTCCTGGTGGCCGGACCCACCACCATCACGGCCCTGCTCAACTCCTTGCAGGTGGGCTTCCGCACCCTGGCCATCGAGCAGCGCTCCGCCGAGGTATGGCAGCTGCTGGGCGCGGTGAAAACCGAGTTTGGCCGCTTCAGCGACCTGCTGGATCAAACCCAGCAGCGTCTGCGCCAGGCCGGCGAGACCATCGAAAAGGCCGCCGTGCGCACCCGGGCCATCAACCGCCGACTGCGGGATGTGGAGGCGCTGGGCACGGCACAGACGGACAGAATGCTATCGAGTGGCTTTGACGGGGATAATTAGAGTCTGTTTCTAAAATGAGGAATGTGCAGTTTCAAGCGGATGACGATGGTTTACTGAAGGTAAATCGAGGAAAAGCAACGCTGAAATGCATGCCGAGACGCCGAAAATGCATCTTTCCGAATTTAGAAACAGGCTCTAAAATAAGCCCGCCTGTGATCTTCGCAGGCGAGCTTATTTTTTACTGTTGTTTCAGAAAGCCACGGCGACAACCATGCCGTCCAGGTTGTCGGAGGATACGGTATAACTTGTGGCGCCATTGGGAATGGTGACCATGGCGTCGGAGTAGCCGCCCTCCAGGCGGTAGATCTCGGCCTTCATCTGCCCATCCTCAAACACGGCGATATGGGGATGGTTGATCAGGTATTCGGCATATTCCTCCAGGCACATATCCAGGGCGTGCATGGCGATGGCGTTGGCCTCGCCCACATAGCGGTAGACCTTGAGGTTGATGTCGATGCCGGTGACATAGCTCTTATCCACGGTATCGGGATACGGGAAGCCCTGATTGGGGAAGCGGAACACCAGGCCGTACTTCCAGCAGTTGTTATAGAACCATTTGCCCTGCTCCGTCTCATGCAGCGGAGTGTTGCTGAAATCCTTGTCGCCGCTCTTGTAGTTGTACAGGCTGACGCTCATGCCGGACTGGAAATCGCTGGTGCCGGGATAGGCCGTGCCGGCATCCAGCACCTTCTGGGTGAGCTTGTCGCCGGTATAGCGGCTGGAGAACTTTTCGGAGGCCTTGAGCCAGTTCTGGGTCTGGGTCTCCATGGTGCGGTAGCCCTCGTCCACGATGATGTTGTCCATATCCAGGCCGGAATCCCGGGCATCCTGATAGAGCGCCATCAGCGCCTTCACGGCGGGCTCCATGAGCAGGACGGAGGAATTGCGGGTGGGGATATTGGTGACCTTGTTGTTATCCTCGCGGCTGCGGCGGCTGATGCTGACCATCAAGTCGTCCGTCAGATCCGCGGGCATGGCGTGCCAGCGGTTGATCACCAGCATGCCGCCCTGCAGCATCTCCCGCCGGGTGACGCTGACCTGACTGCCCGCGCTGATGGGGAAGGCGGTCACATCCACCACATCCCAGCCGGAAGCGGCGGGCTGGGGCCAGGATTCATCCACCCGGGAAGCCTCGGCGCGCTGGCTGCTGAGCTCCGCCATAGCGGCGTTGTATTCCTGGGTCAGCTGGGCGTTGATCTCCTGCACCTCCTGGGCGTTTTCCTCCACCCGGCGATCCAGGAAATTGTTGGTATACAAATATCCGGCGCAGGCCGCGGCCGCCAGAGCCAGCAGCACCAGCATCCAAATGATCAATCCCCGATACGCATTGCTTTTCTTCGTCGTGGCCATATCCTGTCACCTTTCTGCCCGCGCGGACGCAGGCAAGCGTGAATCATTAAAATAATCCATCTTTTTTATATCATTTTTATTACGAAATGTCAACATCTGATGCAATATTTTATAGGAAAAAGGCCGCAGGATTTACATTTGGAGCCGCTCAGCGCAGCGTCAGCTCCACCGGGCAGTGATCGGAGCCGTAAATTTCATTGTGGATGGCAGCCTTTTCCACCCGGTCCCGCAGCGCTTCCGACACGATGAAATAGTCGATGCGCCAGCCCGCGTTGTTCTCCCGGGCATGGAAGCGATAGCTCCACCAGGAATAGGCGCAGGTCTCGTCGGGATGCAGCGCGCGGAAGGTATCCACAAAGCCCGCGGCCAGCAGATCGGTCATCTTGGCCCGCTCCTGATCGGTGAAGCCCGCGTTCATGCGGTTGGACTTGGGGTTTTTGATGTCGATCTCCTCATGCGCCACGTTGAGATCTCCGCAAAGCACCACGGGCTTTTGCTTCTCCAGCCCTTTGAGGTAGGCCCGGAAGTCATCCTCCCAGCGCATGCGGTACTCCAGGCGCTTGAGACCGTCCTGGCTGTTGGGCGTATAGCAGCAGACCAGGAAGAAATCGGCGTATTCCAGGGTGAGCACCCGGCCTTCGTGGTCATGCTCCTCCACGCCGATGCCCCGGCGCACGCTGAGGGGCTCCACCCGAGTGAACACCGCCACGCCGGAATAGCCCTTCTTTTCGGCATAGTTCCAATACTGATGATAGCCGGGCAGATCCATGGTGATCTGGCCTTCCTGCAATTTGGTTTCCTGCAGGCAGAAGGCGTCGGCGTCCAGCGCCGCAAAGCTGCCCATAAAATCCTTGCCCATGACGGCGCGCAGGCCGTTGACGTTCCAGGAAATCAGTTTCATGTGTCTTCTCCTCTGTTGTATTGATCCAGCGTGTCCAGCAGCGCCGCCAGATTTTCATCCGAGTATTCAATCTCCGCCGAATACATGCGGGCGATTTCAGACAGTTCGGCGGGCTCCCTGCACAGCCATGCAATAAGCTGGGTGCTGAGGACGCAGAAGGGGACCGCGCCCAGCGCGTAATCCTGGCATCTCCATTCCTTGAGGCAATGGCGATACAGAAAATAGACCAGCAGCTGCTCCTGGATGACGGCATCGGCCTGGACAGGACCGGAACGCAGCCCCGCTTCAAGGATGTCCGTCCAGCCGTCGTCCAGCCGCTCCAGATCCAGCAGCACGCGCACCCACTGCTCCATGGCAACAGGCGGCAGCGCCGCATGCTCCGCCTCCAGGATGCGCGCCATGCGTTCGGGAATGGAAAGGCTGCGATCCTGGGCCAACGCGATCAGATGATCCCGGCGCGCCAGCATCCGCAGATCGCTTCGGCCCATCTCCGCCTTGGATCGCCCGTCGTCCTCCAAGATCAGGCGCACCGGCTCCCGCTGACTGAGGATCAGGCGGCAGGCTTCCTGGCAGCACAGGCCCAGGCCCATTTCCTCCCGATCCCGAAGCCGCAGGCGGAACCGGGGATGATCCCGGCAGATCTGGCACAGGGCTTTTTCTCCCGCCTCGATGATCAGATCGCACAGGCCGTCCTTGTTCAGCAATGGACATCGCTCGCTTGCATCCAGGATGAAGCGCGCGCCATTTTCGTCGCGGGCAATGGAAGCGCGCAGCCTGTCCCCCATTTTGCCCCGCATGCCGTCATAGCGCCGCAGCGCCGCGGAATTGATGTCGATCTCCCAGCCGATGCAGCAATTATGCCCGCAATCGCCCGCGACGCACCGAAAGTCTGGATAATAGTCGGGATACACTCTTTTCATCGGCATACACAAAAACCGCCGCCGAAGAATGGCGACGGTTCTTTTGTCAAATCAATTACTGTTCGACGGGATAGATGCAGACCTGCTTCTTGTCGCGGCCCAGGCGCTCAAAGCGCACAATGCCGTTTTCCTTGGCAAACAGGGTGTCATCCTTGCCGATGCCCACGTTGAGGCCGGGATGGATGTGGGTGCCGCGCTGACGCACCAGGATGTTGCCAGCCAGAACGAACTGACCATCGGCGCGCTTCGGGCCCAGACGCTTGCTTTCGCTGTCACGGCCGTTGCGGGTGGAGCCCATACCTTTTTTATGAGCGAACAGCTGAAGATTCATTTTCAACATGATAAAGTACCTCCGTTCTCATTTCACCGGACGGTGAAGGAAATATACTTGGGATACGACGCGGCCATATCGCGGATGCCCTGCTCTAAGGTTTTCAGGATCACCTGGGAATCGCGGGTGAGCTGATCCTCCCGCAATTGGGCGGTGAGGAAGCCGTCCTTTTCCGTGATTTCGGGCTCCACCCCGGCCACGCTTTGCAAGGCGTTGGCGCAGGTGATGGACAAGGCCGAAACCGCGGCGCACACAATATCGCTGCCCTCCTCCGCATAGCCCGCATGGCCTTTGCAGGAGAAGCCCGTGATATTGCCCCCGGGGCTCTTGAACAGGGTGACGCGGATCATCAGCCGTTGATCGCGGTGATCTCCACCTTGGTGAAAGGCTGGCGATGACCGGCCTTGCGGCGGTAGTTCTTCTTGCTCTTATACTTGAAAACGACGATCTTCTGGCCCTTGCCCTGCTGGAGCACCTTGCCGGTCACAGCAGCGCCCGCCACGGTGGGGTTGCCCACTTCGACAGTGTCGCCACCCAGCATGAGCACGGGGAAAGTGACCTCATCGCCCACCTGGTTGTTCAGCTTTTCCACATAGATGACGTCTCCCTGAGAGACACGGTACTGTTTGCCGCCGGTCGCAATAATCGCGTACATTCTGGCAGCACCTCCTATTATCAAACTCGCCGGAAACCAGGCGTCTTTCAGCCACGGGGCGGCGCTTGCGCGCACTTTGAAAGCCTCTTCCGAGCGGCTACCCGGATATATTATCATAAAAGCATGGGTGTGTCAATTGTTTTTTGTTGATTTTCGGGCGTTTTCCGCACTGATTTGCGCAATTCCGCCGATCATGGTATAATTTTTGCAAACGCCGTGAAAGGAGAAGGGTATGCACAGCCTGTTGACTCGTTCTTCGTCCGTGATCGTTTTACTGCTCGGCCTGGCTGCCCTGTGGGGCATGCTGGCCCTTTTCCCCGTCCAGGACGACCCGCCCTACGATTATCTGGCCATCGGCAACAGCATCACCCGCCACCCGGAATGCGAATACTGGTGGGACGACATCGGCATGGCGGCCTCGGAGGAAAGCCGGGATTACTTTCACATCGTCACCGCCTATCTGCAAACGCGGCATGATACCGTAAACGCCCAGGCCGTCAACCTGGTGGAATGGGAGGTGGCCGCAGGCAAAGCCCGGGAGAAAACCTACCGGCTCATCGATCCCTATCTGACGGAAGAACTGGATCTGATCACCGTACAGCTGAGCGAAAACGCCGCCAGCTCCCGCATGCTGAGCCGCGACTGTGAGCGGCTGATCCGGCATATTCAGGAAAAATGCCCCCAGGCGCGCGTGCTGCTGATCGACGACTTCTGGAGCGACTCAAAGCACCGCGCCAAGCTGAGAGCCGCGGAAAGCCTGGGCATTCCCTTTGCCGATCTCTCCCTGATCCGCGGCAGTCCCGCCTGCCAATGGTCCCTGGGCGACACGGTGTATGGCGGCGACGGGCAGCCCCACGTCATAGAAAATCCCGACGTGGCCCGGCACCCCAACGACCTGGGCATGGCCTATATCGCCGGGCAGGTCATCCGGCTGATCCAATCGCTTCCCTGATCACAGGGTAAAGCCGCCGTCCACCACCAGGGTCTGGCCGGTGATGAAGGACGCCCGCGGACCGATGAGGAAATCCGCCGCGTCCGCAATGTCCTGCACCGTGCACAGGCGGCCCAAAGGCGTATCCTGCGCCAAGGCTTGCTTGTCCGCCTCCGAATAGGCGGCCATCATATCGGTATCCACCGCGCCGGGCGCGACGCAGTTGACCCGCACGCCGGAGGGACCCACCTCCTTGGCCAAGGCCCGCGCCATGCACTGCAGCGCCGCCTTGGTGGCGGAATAAGCCGCCTCGCAGCTGGCTCCCACCACGCCCCACATGGAGGAAACGAGCAGGATGCTTCCACGGGATTCGCGCAAATGGGGCAGGGCTTCCCGCACGCAGAGGAAGGCCCCCCGCTGGTTGGTATCGGCCAGCCGGTCGTATTCCTCCGCGGGCATGTCCTCCATAAGACCGCTCCAGGCCACCCCCGCGCAGCAGATCAGGGCGTCCAGATGGCGGAATGTATGGATTGCCTCTCCCACCAGGGATTTGACCTGGCTTTCCTGGCGCACGTCGCAGCAAAAGGCGATGGCGCCGGTCTCCGCCGCCAGTTTATCCGCCGCCTCCCGGCTGTGCTGATAGCAGAACATCACCCGCCAGCCCGCCGCCGCAAAATGGCGCACCAGCTGCGCGCCGATGCCCCGGGCTCCGCCGGTGATCAGCATGGTTTTCATGTCGCATCCCTCCCGCGTCTATTATAAAAGAACTTTGCGCCCCGGTCAACGCGCAGAATGGAGAAACAATGCCAAACCCTGCTCTTTTACAATCCCTTTTGCCCCATACGCCCATACGGGTTTTGGAGGAAACGGCCTCCACCAACCTGGACGCCCGCCGCTGGCTGCAGGACGGCGCGGCCCACGGCAGCCTGGTGGCGGCGGACCGGCAGACCGCAGGCCGGGGACGGCTGGGCCGCAGCTTCGCCTCCGCCGACGGCGGCCTGTATATGAGCGTGGTAATCAAAAGCGATCTGCCCGCCGGGGTGCTGACCACCCTGTGCGCCGTGGCGGTGCGCCGGGCGATAAAGAAATTGACCGGCAAAAACGCCGACATCAAATGGGTGAACGACCTGCAAATCGATGGCAAAAAGATCTGCGGCATTCTGTGCGAGGGTGTCTGGCAGGGCGACCGGCCGCTGGGCGTCATCGCGGGCATCGGGCTGAACATCTGCCAGAGGGAATTTCCCGAGGCGCTGCGGGACATCGCCGCGTCCCTGTATCCCGACGGCCACTCTCCCGTGGAGTCCGCCCGGTTCTGCGCCGCCATCTGGCAGGAGATCTTTGGCCTGCTGCCGGAGGCTCCCGGCCACATGGAGGAATACCGCCTGGCCTGCGTCACCCTGGGGCGGCGCGTCTACTGGGAGAACGCCGCGGGCCGTCACGCGGGGATTGCCCGGGACGTGGACGACACCGGCGCGCTGATCATCGATACGGCGGAAGGAACCGTGGCGCTGGCCGCGGGTGAGGTGAGCGTGCGGCCTTTCGACGATTGACGGACGGCGCAAGATAGCGTAAAATAGAGGACAAAGGAGGCGTTTTGCGATGAAAAAGCGATTTTTCTGTTTGCTTCTTTGTTTTTGCATGCTCTTTTCTGTTTCGGCCCAGGCCTGGCGCTTTACGGGGTCTCAGCGGTTTCCCCAATATGGGCCGATGATCACCTACGAAAATCTTCCCTTTGACTATCAAATGAGCGTATATAGCCTGTTTGAGCCGACCTCGGACGAGGATCTGGAAATGCTGCTGGCCCATATCGACGCCGAGCATTCCGAGGGAGACGACCTGATCTATGATCTGCGCATCTGGTATTCCCCCGACGGGCTGTACCAAATGGAGGTGCAGGTGAAGCAGCCCACCTACGGCACCTTTGAAGAGGAGCTGCTGCGGGCGCCGGAATACCTGGAGCTGATGATCGACCAGTACAGCGCCGACAGCCACGTGCGCCAGCTCCACGACGGCAGGCTGCGCAAAACGCCCATGGGCACCATGCTGGAAACCGCCATCGCCTACGATATTTACGATGAGGAGGGCGCCGCCTATCCCGTGATTTTCGTGTATTACGACCTGTACCTGAACGGGCTGGAGTACTGCTTCAGCGTCTATTCCTACGAGGGCGATTATGAGTCTGCCCAGGCGATGCTGGACGAGATCGTACAGACGGTGCGCCTGCAGGTTTCCACCCAGGCCGCATGACCATGGAAAAGCAGATCGCGGTATTCGACTTTGACGGCACGCTGATCCGGGGCGACAGCGTGGTGGCGCTGCTGTTCTACGGGCGCAAAAGGGGCTGCCTGTCCCTTGCTGAATTGCTCAAGGCGGGCTGGTATGGGCTATTGTATCATCTGCATCTGGCGGACGCGCTGACGGCCAAGGGACACAGCCACGCCTTTCTGGCCCGGATGAATGAAGGGGAGCGGCAGGCCTTTTTGCGGGATTTTGCCGGAACGCTGACGGCGCGGGTCTATCAGGACGGCCTGGCGCGGATCAAAAAGCACCAGGCGCAGGGCGACCTGGTGGTGATATGCAGCGCCAGCTGCCACTGCTATATGCGGTATGTGGCGGAAACGCTGGACGCGGACGCATTGCTGTGCACGCCCTCCGCTGCGGATGGCAGGGTGGCCGGTCCCAACTGCCGGGGTGATGAAAAGGTGCGCCGGGTGCGGGACTGGCTAAAGCGGCAAGGAATGCCCCTTGACTGCATCACGGCCGCCTATGGGGATACCCCGGGCGACGCGCCCATACTGCGTGCCAGCCGCCATCCGGTGCTGGTGAACGCAAAGAAAAAGCTCCGCCGGATGCTGCCGGAGGCGGAGCAGGTGACATGGCAATAAAAAGCGGATCGAAACGATCCGCTTTTTTGATGCTTATTTGAGGAACCAGGACATCATATATCCAGAATAGCTGCCATAGGTGACCTGCGACCATTCCTGGCCCCAGGAGAGCAGGGTGACCGTGCTGCCCACGGGCACGCGGACGTTGACGTTGCCGCTGGTCTTTTGGGGCGTGGTGCGCAGGTTCACATAGGTGCCGCCGTTGTTGTTGACCACCTGCTTGGTGGTGGCGACGGAGCCGACGCTCAGGTATTTGGTCATCATGTAGCCGGTCTGGCCGTCCACCTGCACATAGCACCAGCCGGTGCCTTGCTGGAGAATGGTGACGGGGGTGCCGTTGTCATAGCGGCCCAGCACGCGGCTGTTGGTGTTGGCCTGGGCGCGCAGGTTCAGCCGGCCGCTGTTGCCGGTGCGCACATAGGCGTTGCCGGTGACGGGCTGATAGGGCTGATAGCCGGGCACATAGCCGCCGCCATCCCTGCCCAGGAAGCCGCTGTCCACAAAGCCCACGGTGCCGTCATAGGCCACCTGCCACATGACGCTGCCTTTGAGGTACACGCTGACGGTGCTGCCGTTGGGGATCTGACGCAGGATATTGCTGCTGGTCACGCTGGGCCGGTCGCGCAGGTTCAGGCTGCGGCCGTTGCCGCCGTTTTTGTTGGTGTTGACGGTGGTGGTTTCGCCGGAGCCCGTGAGGGACAGATACTCGCTGCGGAAATAGCCCGTCAGGGTGACGCCGCCGCGGTCCGCCGTCACATACCACCAGCCGTCGCTGCGCTTGTCCAGCACGGTGCAGGTTTCGCCGTTGTAGAAGATGTCCAGCACGTCGGCCTCATAGGAGGGATAGGCCCGCAGATTGAGGAAGCGGGTGCCCGCGGGATTCTGCACCACGGCGGTGTTGCCGCCATAGCTGCCGGAACCGGCATACCAGACCTGGATGAAGTTCTTGCTCATGTAGCCGGACTGGCCGGAGGTGACCACGCGCACCTCATACCAGTTGCCGGTCTCCCCCAGGATCTCGATCCATTCCCCCCGACCGGCGCTGCCCAGCCAGGCATACTCGGTGCCCGGACCGCTGCGCAGGTTGAGGGAATCGGTATCGGCCACGATGCCATAGGTGGATTCCCGGGGAATATAGACGTCGCCGCCGTAATAGCTGCCGGAGTAGCCGCTGGTGACGGGGGTCAGATAATCCTTATACATATAGCCCGACACCGCGCCGTCCAGGGTGGTCACCTGATACCAGCCGCCATATTCGCCCGTCACGCGCACCTGGCCGTCCCGGGGAATGCTGGTGAGCCAGGGATAATCGCTGCCGGGACCGCTGCGGATATTGACCATATCGGCGTTATAGACCTTGGCGTAAAACTCCGCCTGAGCGGTCAGGCACAGGCCGAAGGCCAGCAGCGCGGCCAGCAAAATAAGCGTAAAACAGCGTTTCATCGTGATCCCTCCATAGGACGTTCTGCCCATATAACGATGCGGCGCGGGATTTTCTTCCCTGACAGTATAACAAATTATGAAAAAAATCTCAACTGGTTCTTATCTGCTCACCCGATAAATGCCGCACTTTAAATACTGGGTTTCGGGCAAGGCGGGCAGGATAGGGTGATCTCGGCCCTGGGTGCGGAATTCGACCTGCATCAGCTGGGTGTGGGTGTCGCACGCCGCCTCCAGCACCACCTTTTGGAACATGGGCGGCAGAATATGCTGGGAGCAGGAGCAGGTGACCAGGTACCCGCCGTCCCGCAAGAGCCGCATCGCCCGCAGGTTGATTTCCTTGTAGCCGCGCAGAGCCGGCTCCACGGCGCTTCGGGTCTTGGTAAAGGCGGGCGGGTCCAGGATGACCACGTCGTATTTTTCACCGGCGGCCTGCTTTTCCTTGAGGAGGTCAAAGGCGTTGGCGGTGACGAAATGTACGTTCTCAAGACCGTTGAGCCGGGCGTTTTCCGCGGCGCAGGCGCAGGCGTAATCCGAGATGTCCACGCCCGTCACCTCCGCGGCTCCATAGTGGCCCGCGTGCAGGGCGAAGCTGCCGGTGTGGGTGAAGCAATCCAGCACCTTTTGCCCCTTGACAAAGGGCGCGATGGCGGCGCGGTTTTCCTTCTGATCCAGGAAAAAGCCGGTCTTCTGGCCGTTTTTCACATCCACCAGGAAGCGGACGCCGTTTTCCATGATCTCCACCCGGTCGGGCACCTCGCCATAGAGCAGGCCGGTCTTTTGCTCCAGGCCCTCCAGCTCGCGCACGGGCACGTCGTCCCGCTGCCAGACGCCCCGGGGCTGCATTTCCTCCACCAGCGCGTCCAATATCACCTGCCGGTATTTTTCCATGCCCAGGCACAGGCACTGCATGGAGAGCACGCCGCCGAAGCTGTCCACGATCAGAGCGGGCAGACCGTCGCTCTCGGCAAAGATCAGCCGGCAGCTGTTCATATCCGCAAAGGAGCGGCGATATTCCACCGCCTGACGCACCCGGCGGCGGAAGAAATCCGCGTTGACCTTTTCATTCTTGAAGGTGACGAAGCGCAGGCTGATCTGAGACTGGGGATTATAGAAGGCGCAGCCCAGCATCCGCCCCCGGGCGGACTTGACGGAAACCACGTCGCCCGGCTCCACCTGGCCGGATACCCGGTCGATATCGCTTCTGAACACCCAGGGATTGCCTTGCAGCACCCGCTGCTCGCGGCCTCCCCGCAAATACGCAATGGCCATCGCTGTACCTCTGCTTCCAAAATTTTTCACTATTATAACACGCTTTTCCGCTAATTGTACAGTCCTTGGCGCATAGGACCGATTTATTTCTTCCATACTAAAGCAAAAAGCGGAGGCGGAGCCATGCAGTACAGAACCGATCTGGCCATGGAGCGGGCCCAGGACAGCGGGAATATGGGCGGGGTATGCCTGCGAAATACCCAGGCCGGGCCCTTTTCCATCTGCGAAATCGAGATCCAAACCCCGGAGGCGGCGGAGCGGCTGCAAAAGCCGACGGGCCGCTACATCACCCTGGAGACGCCCCCCATCCACGGGCTGAGCGCCCAGGAGCGGCAGGCGCTGGCCCGGGAAATCGCGGAGCG
The DNA here is from genome assembly GCA_902764185.1 of uncultured Eubacteriales bacterium. GTDB lineage: Bacteria > Bacillota > Clostridia > Christensenellales > Aristaeellaceae > SFMI01. The sequence goes on along the minus strand of CACWUV010000040.1, from coordinate 4,574 downwards.
TTTGGCTCCGCTGCTGCCCCCCTTTGGGGACGTGCTGACGGTGGGATTGGGCAACCGGCACATCACCAGCGACGCCCTGGGCAGCCGGGCGGCGGAGGGTGTGCTGGTGACCAGGCATTTGAAGGAAACCCTGCCGGACAGCCTGCGGGGACGATTGCGGGGCGTCAGCGCCCTGTGTCCCGGGGTGCTGGGCATCACGGGCATGGAGACGGCGGACATGGTGCGCGGCGCCGTGGAGCAAACCCATCCCAGCGCCGTCATCGCCATCGACGCCCTGAGCGCCCGAGCCTGCGGACGCATCGGCACAGCCATCCAGATCACCGATACGGGCATACTGCCCGGCAGCGGCGTGGGCAACCATCGGGCGGGGCTGACCCGGGATACCCTGGGCGTGCCCGTCATCGCCATCGGCGTGCCCACGGTGGTGTACAGCGCCGTCATCGTGCGGGACGCCCTGGCTGCCCTGCGTGCCGAGCATCCGGAGGAGCTGGCCCGGCAGCTGACGGAAAACGACCTGGTGGTGACGCCCCGGGAGATCGACCAGATGGTGGGCGAACTGGGCCAGGTGCTGTCCATGGGGATCAACCTGGCCCTGCAGCCGCGCATGGACCAGCAGGAAATCGCCACGCTGATGAATGAAATGATGTGACGGCGCATATAGATAGTGCAGCTTCTTTTTGTGGGGAGGATGGGCATGGAGACGCTGCGCCGCCTGGCTGTGCTGGGATTGTTTATCTTGCTTGCGTCCACGGCAAAAGCCGAGGACGCGGGCCTGTTTTTGTTTGCGGAGGATACGCCTGCGCCCACCGTCACCGCCCTGCCCACGCCGGGCGTCACCGTTACGCCGGAAAGCGGCTTTTTTCTGGAGGTGGTGCGGGAGGCGGAAACCGCGGCCCCGGAAAGCCGGGATTTCAAGGTGCTGATCTATCACACCCACACCTACGAGGCCTATACCGCCACCGAGGCCATGCCCTACGCCCCCACGGAGAAATGGCGCACGGCCAACAACGAGCGGAACATGGTGGCCGTGGGCGCGTGTCTGGCGGAGCTGCTGCAAAGCGCCGGCATCCAGGTGACGCACGACGCCACGGCCTTTGAGCCGCCGCAATTGTCCAGCGCATACGAACGCAGCCTGCAAATGCTGAAAGCGCGGCAGGCGGCGGGCGAGCGCTACGACCTGTATATCGACCTGCATCGGGACGCCTATTCCAAGAACAACGGCCCCAACACCGTGGAAAAAGACGGAGCCGGCCTGGCCAGGCTTTTGATCCTGGTGGGCAAGGGGACCGGACAGACCGGGGCGGGCTATGCGGAAAAGCCCAACTGGGAAGCCAACAAAAGCATCGCCCAGGCCATCAGCAACCGGCTGAACCTGCAATGCGAGGATCTGTGCCGCGGCGTGGCCCTGAAAAGCGGCCGGTACAACCAGCACGTGGCGGACTGCTGCGTGCTGATCGAGGTGGGCAATAACTACAACACCCTGGAGGAAGCGCTGGCGGCCATGCCATTTCTGGCCAACGCCATCTGCGCGCTGGCGGATGGACAAATACAGTAGAGATGATGTATAATGGACAGGTACTACACCAAGGATGGACGGAAATGATGCTGAACGAAAAGCAACCCATCGGGATCTTCGACAGCGGTCTGGGCGGCCTGAGCGTGCTGCGCACCGCCCTGCGCATGCTGCCGGAGGAGCGGTTTCTCTATTACGGCGACATTGCCAACGCGCCCTACGGCACCAAGACCGAGGCGCAGGTATATCAATATGCCCGGACGGTGACGGGACGGCTGATGGATCAGGGCATCAAGGCGCTGGTGATCGCCTGCAACACTGCCACGGCGGCGGCCGCGGCTCAGCTCCGGGCGGAATTTCCCGATTTTATCATCGTGGGCATGGAGCCCGCCCTCAAATTGGCCCACGATCAATGCCCGGAAGGGCGCATACTGGTGCTGGCCACGCCGGTCAGCCTGGCCTCGGACAAATACCGCCGGCTCTATGAAAACTACGGCGAGCACGCGGTATCGCTGCCCTGCCCCGGGCTGATGGAATTTGTGGAGCGGGGCGACACGGACAGCGAGGAATTGAAGGCGTATTTACGGGACAAGTTTGATCCCTATCTGGACCGCCCTCTGGCCGCCGTGGTGCTGGGCTGCACCCATTACGTGTTTCTCAAACAAACCGTGCGGGAGCTGCTGCCGAAAAGCACCCTGGTGCTGGACGGCAACGAGGGCACGGTGCGGCAATTGGGGCGCAGGCTCAAAAGCGCCGGGCTGCTGCTGGCCCATGGCGCGCCCGGGGAAAAACGCAGCCTGTCCTTCAACATCCGTCAAAACGAGCGGGAAATCGCTCTGCGGGCGGAGCAATTGCTGCGCATACCGGAATAAAACCCTGTATAAATTCATACCATGTTGTACAAATCGGCAATTTTTCAGTCGGAAACACTTGCTATTCTGCCGTATATCTGATAAAATGATCGTTGTGTGACGTGAAAACCGATTGAGTCACGAAACGAGCGTGCATACAAAAAACGATATATCAATAGGGGGAACGACGACTATGGCTGATTACAAAACCAAAGACATCCGCAACATCGCCCTGCTGGGTCACGGCAGCGAAGGCAAGACCACGCTGACCGAAGCCATGCTTTTTGCCGCCGGCATGATCGATCGCCAGGGCAAGGTGGAAGCGGGCAACACCGTGACCGACTTTGATCCCGAAGAAAATAAGCGCACCATTTCCATCAGCGCGGCCACCGCGCCCGTGGAATGGAAGGGCACCAAGATCAACGTGATCGACGTTCCCGGTTATTTTGATTTCATCGGCGAAATGATGGGTCCCCTGCGCGTGGTGGAGACTGCCGCCATCGTGGTGGGCGCCGTTTCCGGCCTGACCGTGGGCGCGGAGAAAGCCTGGGCTTACAGCAAAAAGAACAACGTGGCCCGCATGTTCATCGTCAACAAAATGGACGCCGAAAACGCCAACTATGAGCGTACCATCGAGCAGCTGCGCGAGAAGTTCGGCTCCAGCGTGGTGCCCGTGCTGCTGCCCATGGGCGAAGGCGCGGCCTTCAAGGGCGTGGTGAACGTGCTGGAGAACAAAGCCTATTCCGGCAAGGGCAAGGACATGAAGGAAGTGCCCGTGCCCGCCGATATGAAGGACGCCATCGAGAGCGCCACCGCCGAGATCACCGAAGCCGCCGCGGAAGCCGTGGACGAGCTGCTGGAAAAATATTTTGAAGAAGGCGAGCTGAGCCACGAGGAAATCCTGCAGGGCTTCAGCGCCGGCATGAAGAGCGGCACCATCGTGCCCGTGGTTCCCGTTTCCGCCCTCAGCGGCATCGGCGTGGCCAAGCTGCTGGACATCATGAGCGCCTATCTGCATTCCCCCGAGCACACCGAATACACCGGCGTGAACCCCAAGAACGGCGAAACCGTCACCCGCAAAGGCAGCGATCCCTTCTCCGCCTTCGTGTTCAAGACCGTGGCCGACCCCTTCGTGGGCAAGCTGAGCCTGCTGAAGGTGTGCAGCGGCACGTTGACCAGCGGCACCGCCCTGTACAACGCCAATGCCGAAAAGCCTGAAAAGGCCGGCGGCCTCTTCCTGATGCGCGGCAAGAACCAGGTGAACGTGGGCCAGGTGAACACGGGCGACATCGCCGCCCTGAGCAAGCTGCAGCTCACCAACACCGGCGATACCCTGTGCGACGCCAATAACCCCGTGCGGTTCGAAAAGATCGAATTCCCCGAGCCCTGCGTACAGAAGGCTGTCTTTGCCGCCAAGCAGGGCGAAGAAGACAAGGTCTTCGGCGGTCTGGCCCGTCTGCAGGAGGAAGATCCCTCCATCCGTCTGGAAAAGAACGTGGAGACCACCGAAACCATCCTGTGGGGCCAGGGCGAACTGCATCTGGACGTGATCCGCAACAAGCTGCAGAGTAAGTTCGGCGCAAACGCCGTGCTGCAGGATCCCCGCATCCCCTACCGTGAAACCATCCGCAAGACCGTCTCCTGCCAGGGTCGTCACAAGAAGCAGTCCGGCGGTCACGGCCAGTTCGGTGACGTGTGGATCGAGTTCTGGCCCATCGGCGACACCAACATCGACTTCGAATTCGAAGACGCGGTTGTCGGCGGCGTGGTGCCCCGCAACTTCATCCCCTCCGTGGAAAAGGGTCTGCGCGAGAACATCAAAAAGGGCGTCCTGGCCGGCTATCCCATGGTGGGCCTGCATGCCAAGCTGTACGATGGCTCCTACCATCCCGTTGACTCCTCTGAAATGGCCTTCAAGACCGCTGCCCGCATCGCCTACAAGAAGGGCTGCATGGACGCCAGCCCCGTGCTGCTGGAGCCCATCATGCACGTGGAAGTGCTGGTTCCCGACGAGTACATGGGCGACGTGATGGGCGACATGAACAAGCGCCGCGGCCGCATCATGGGCATGAACCAGGTGGACGGCCTGCAGCAGGTGGTCGCCGAAGCGCCTCTGGCCGAAATGTTCAAGTATGCCACCGACCTGCGCAGCATGACCCAGGCCCGCGGCAGCTTCAGCATGAAGTTTGAGCGCTATGAGGAAGTGCCCG
>CACWUV010000039.1 GCA_902764185.1 uncultured Eubacteriales bacterium | reverse complement strand
CGTGCGCTGGTAAGCGCACAAGAAAATTTGCATTCCGAAGAAAATGATCCTTCATTTTCTTCGGGGCATCGACTTTGCCGATGCCCTGCGCCGGATCGGGACTGCTCCCGATCCGGCGTTTTGTCGGTGATTAAATGATCAGTTTTCCGCGCCCACGGAGACGATGCGGCCTTGGCCGTAGGGATTCTCGTAGCCTTCGCCCACAACGCCGCCCAGGGTGCCGGTGATGTAGTCGATCAGCACCTGATTATCCAGCTTGACGGACTCCTGCAGCACGGGGGCGCCATCGAACATGGTGTAGCCGTCGCCGTTGTTCAGCAGCTGGTAGTCATGGGAAACGACCTTGTAGGTCTTGGCGGGGTCGATGGGCTCGCCGGCCACCAGCACGTTGCGCACGCGGCGCTCCACACCCTCTTCCATACCGGTAAAGAAGCCGTGGTCATCCTGGGTGCAGGGGCTGGGGATGGTGGCGTCAAACTCGAAGGTCAGGCCGGCCACATGGTCAAAGCCGCCGAACTCGCCGGGCATGGCGTGCACGGACCACTCCAGGGCGTCCAGCACCTGCTGGCCGGTGGCCTCGATGACGGTCAGGCTGTTGCCGAAGGGATGGACCTTGAGGATGTCGTTGAGGGTAATGTCGCCCTTGTTGATGGGCACGCGGATGCCGCCGCCGTTGACCAGGGCGATGTCAGCGCCGCTGGACTGATCCAGATAGGCGTCGGCGCACAGGTCGCCCAGGTTGGTTTCGGTGCGGCGGATGATGCGGACGGATTTGCCGTCGTCGGTCTTGGCCACGGGATCATAGATGATCAGATCCACGGTGGTGGAGGCCACCACTTCGTTCAGCTTGGAGGTCAGCACCTCGCTGGCGGCGGCAACGGCCTCGCCGGCGGCGTTCTGCAGGCCCAGCATCTTGGGGGCGGCGATGTTCTGATTCCAGGAGTAGAGCTCGGAGGAAATCTTGCCGTCCTTGGCGATGGTCAGGCGGCCGATGTGGGCCAGCTTGGTGCCGCAGGCGGTACGGACCACGTCTTCGCCGGCCTTGTTCTTCATGACCACCTGCTCGGTGTCATGGCTGTGGCCGTCCAGCAGCGCGTCGATGCCGGTGGTGTTGCCAATCACGTCCAGATACCGCCAGGGGCGGCATTCGTCCTCGTCGCCCAGGTGAGCCATGGCGATCACGTACTGAGCGCCTTCGGCGCGCGCGTCGTCCACAGCCTTCTGCACGGCGGCGTACAGGGCTTCGCCGGTTTCATCCTGCATGAAGCCATAGATGAATTCGCCTTCATCGTTCATGAAGTACTTGGGGGTGGAGGAACGGGGGGTGGTGGGGGTGGTGATGCCCACAAAGCCGATCTTCACGCCGTCAAATTCCTTGATGGCATAGGGAGCGAAGATCAATTCGCCATCCTTGTTGAAGTTGGCGCTGATGTAGGGGAAGTTGGCTTTCTGGGTCAATTCCAGGAAGCGCTCCATGCCGTAATCGAACTCATGGTTGCCGGGGATGGCGATGTCGTAGCCCACGGCGTTCATGATGTCGATGATGGCTTCGCCCTTGGTCATGGTGCCGATGGGTTCGCCCTGAATGGCGTCGCCGTCGTCCACCAGCAGCACGTAGTTATCCTTGGACAGGCTTTCCTTGACCGCGTACAGGCCGGCGTAGCCCCAGCCCTGGTCGATGCCGCAGTGCACGTCGCTGGTATAGAGGATCACCAGATCCTTCTGCAGCGCGGGAGCAGCCTCTTGCGCAAAAGCGGCACAGCTCAGCATCAGCGTCAGCACGAGGATCAGCCCAAGCAGTTTCTTCATGTTTTCTCCTCCTCTAAATATGTAGTATGGGGAAATGAAGTATCCATCTTTGATTTTAACAAAATTCAACGAAGTTTTCAATCCCCTTTTTGTGGACAGAGCCTGTCCAAATCTGTTATAATGAAAAAAAAGAGAAAATGGAAAGGAGCCTTCCTTCGATGTATATTCTGGATGACGGCATCCGTCTGAACGCCTATCTGGATATGCCCGCGGGCGATCCGAAAAAATGCCCCCTGGTCCTCGTGATCCACGGCTTCACCGGCCACAGCGAGGAGCGCCACATCGCCGCCGCGGCGCGGACCTTCAACGAGTTGGGCTACGCCACCCTGCGGGTGGACATGTACGGCCACGGCAAAAGCGACGGCTCCTTCCGGGATCACAACCTGTACAAATGGCTGAACAACGCCATGACGGCCATCGATTACGCCCGCAGGCTGGATTTCGTCACCGATCTTTACCTCTGCGGCCACAGTCAGGGCGGCATGACCGTCATGCTGGCGGCGGCGCTGAAGCACGACCAGATCGCGGGCATTTTGCCCCTGAGCCCCGCCACCATGATCCCCGAGCTGGCCCGCAAGGGCGAGCTGCTGGGGCTCAAATTCGATCCCGACCACATTCCCGACGAGCTGGAAGCCTGGGACGGCCGCAGGCTGAGCGGCAACTATGCCCGGGTGGCCCAGACCATCCGCGTGGAGGAGGCCGTGGCCCGCTATCACGGCCCCGTGCTGCTGGTGCACGGCGACGCCGACGAAGCCGTGCCCATCGCGGAATCCATCCGCGCCGCCAAAGCCTACGACAACGCCAAGCTGGCGGTTATTCCCGGGGACACCCACTGCTACGACCATCACCTGGAAATGGTGCTGGACGCCATCCGGGCTTGGATGCCCAAGGTCGGCGCGTAAACGAAAGGGATTGCCATGAACCGTCATTCCTCCGCCCACCGCCAAAGCCTGATGATCGCCTTCTGCGGCATGGCGGCGGGGCTTTCCGTGGCCATCATGCTGCTGGGCGGCGTGATCCCCGCGGCCACCTATGCCGTGCCCATGCTGTGCGGCCTGCTTTTGCTGCCCGTGCTGCTGGAGTTTGGTCCCAAGGCCGCCTGGACGGTGTACATCGCCGTGTCCCTGCTGGCGCTGATGCTGGGCTTTGACAAGGAAGCGGCCTTTTTCTACATCTTTATGGGCTATTATCCCATCGTCAAATGGCGTATCGACCGTGTGCCGTCCAAATGGAAACGGCTGCTGATCAAGATCGCTCTCTTCTCCGTTTCCATGGGCCTCATGTACGGCCTGCTGGCCTTGCTGTTCCCCATGGCGGCCTTCCTGCAGGAATTCCAGGAAATGGGTCTGTGGATGACCGCGGCCTTCGCCTGCCTGTACCTCTTCTGCATGCTGGTCTACGACCGGCTGCTGCTGCCCCTGTCCCTGATTTACATGAACCGGATCAGGCCCCGGCTGACGTTTTTGAAGTAGGAAGAACGGACGGGGGCGTTCTCTTTCAGAGCCTGAAAGAGAACCAGAAAGGGCAGTTTTTACTGCGTTTGTTGGATGAACAATGTGTGGTTTCTTTCGCGCCTGCGGGGAAAGGAACGGACTTATCAGACGCGCCCCAATGCGACGCTACGCGTCTGGCCCGATGCTGCGCATCTGGCCTGGTCGCTTGTAGACTTTCCTCTTGCCTGGTCCGTACCCTCACGCCCTGCGCTCGGGATGTTGCGCTTGTGGCGATTGTTGGGTTATCCATGCTGCATTCCGAGCGCGAAGCGTGAGGGATAGAGCAAAACTCAGAAGAAGTCAACCGCTCCCGGCACACGGCAGTGTGCGTCTGCGCAGCAGACAGAAGCCGATAGGCCCGGGAGCGCGCACACGACAGCCTCCATGAGCGCGGATGCCAAACACGGTATAAGCCTGCAAACGCTTTAAACGCAGCCCTTTCTGGTTCTCTTTCGGGCGTCGAAAGAGAACGCCCCCGTAAGCCCCGTAATTATCCCCCATAATAGAAAGGAAGGACGCGCGATGGAAAAGAACTACGCCAGTCTGCGACAGCTGGATCATCACGAGCAAGGGGCCATCCGCGTCTATCCCAACCGGGAAGCGGACGATTACCCCGCCCACTGGCACATGAAGTATGAAATCATCCTGCCGGTCAGCGAGAGCTACGGCGCGGTGGTGGACGGGCAAAGCTACGATCTGCTGCCCGGCGAGGTGCTGGTGATCCCCGCCGGGGTGGTGCACGAGATCTTTGCCCCGGAGCAGGGCATGCGCTACATCTTCATGGTGGATCAGGACGTGGTGTACAGCCTGGAAGGGCTGACAGGCATACAGCACTTCTTTTATCCCTGCGTGCACCTGCGCGCAAGCCTGGAGGACGCCGTGCTGCGGGAGGCCCGGGACTGTCTGATGCAGGCGGTGCGCGAGCGGGAAAGCCGGCAGATGCTGGATCAGGCGGCCATCCAGGCCTGGATCGGCCTGTTTTTGATCCGGGTGGTCCGGTGGCTCATGCAGGGCGCCCACGTCGGGCCGGACGAGCGCCGTCCCCACATGAACGAAACCTTCCTGGACATCTGCGCCTATATCACCGAGCACTGCAACGAAAAGCTGACCCTGGAAGATATGGCGGCCTATTCGGGATACAGCAAGTATCATTTTTCGCGCATTTTCAAAGAATACACCGGCATGAGCTTTTATGATTTCTACCTGCGCCAGCGCATGCTCCTGTGCCGCCAGCTGCTGGGCGAAAAGAATCTGTCCATCACCGAGGTGGCCAGCCGGTCGGGGTTTGGCTCCCTGGCCACCTTCAACCGGGTGTTCAAGCAATACGAGGGCGTCACCCCTACCCAATACCGACAGCTCAAGCAGATCAAGGGCATGTCCATTCGGCATGGGCGATGACGCCGTTTTCAAGGTAAAACAAAACGCTGAAAAACAGAAACCGGATCCCGTATGTTTTAGGGCCTGTTTCCATATCCTGCTCCGCCCTGCATGAACCTTGTCAAATATTGACACCAAAATTCCCCTATTTCCCCTCCAAACCCCCTGTTCCTGGCTCTGTTTTGACCAGGTTTGTGGAAATTGCCCCGAAAGTGCGAGATAAAAATAGCAATTTTTGATCATTGTTTGTTTCTTTTTGATTAGCACAGGCCGGTCGGTACGGCTACAATAAAAATATCAATCGATATTCCGTGTGCGTTTTTGGACGGGACGTTTGTTTTGCTTACGCGCGTCCGGCTGGAGTGATCGATGGAATATTCATGTTGGAGGGGATCCGAGTTGAGAAGCGCAAAAGCAGAAGGCACTGCGGTTGCGGCGAAGACGAAGAAGCCCGGCGGGTTTTCCATGAAAACCTACATGCGCAGGTACGGCACGCTGTATTTGCTGCTGATATTGCCCATCATCTTCTTCCTCCTTTTCCGCTATACGCCCATGGCCTACATCCTCATGGCCTTCAAGAAAAACAACATCATCAAGCCCCCGTGGCAGGTGGCCTGGGCCAAGAACAACGGCTTTGAATGGTTCATCAAGGCCTTCAAGGATCAGCTGTTTCTCCGCGCCCTGGGCAACACCATCAAGCTCAACCTGCTGGACCTGGTGTGCGGCTTCCCGGCGCCCATCATCATGGCGCTGCTGCTGAACGAATTGGCCTTCAAGCGGTTTAAGAAGGTGACGCAGACCATCCTGTATCTGCCCCACTTCCTGAGCTGGATCATCATCAGCGGCCTGGCCCTGCGCCTGCTGGCGGACAACGACGGCCTGGTCAACATCCTGTACAAGCAGATGAAGGGCGATCCCAACGCCGTGCTGCCCTTCCTGAGCAAGACCAACTGGTGGACCGCCTCCTACATCGCCCTGGGCATCTGGAAGGAAGCGGGCTGGGGCACCATCATCTATCTGGCCGCCCTGACCGGCATCAGCCCCGAGCTTTACGAGGCCGCCGCCGTGGACGGCGCGGGCCGCTTCCGCCGCATGTGGCACGTGACGCTGCCGGGCCTGCGCCCCACCATCATTGTGCTTCTGATCATGCGCCTGGGCAGCATCCTGGGCAGCGAGTTCGACCGCCCGCTGGCTCTGTCCAATAAGCTGGTGACCAACGCGTCCACCGTTATCTCCATCTACGTGTATCAGAAAGGTATCCAGGGCGGCCAGTACAGCCTGACCACCGCCGTGGGCCTGTTCCAGAGCATCGTGGGCGTGCTGTTCCTCTTTGGCGCCAACAGCCTGGCCAAGCGCTTCGGCGAGCGCGGCATCATGTAAGAGGGGAGGGGTAAGCATGATTAAATCCAAACAAACCAAGACGGGCGACATCATCATCGTGATCATCTGCCTGCTGCTGATCTTCATCTGCCTGGTGCCAATGCTGAACGTGCTGGCACGCTCCCTGTCCTCCTCCAACTACCTGATCCGCAACGAGGTCATCCTGTGGCCCAAGGGCTGGAACCTGGACGCCTACAAGACGGTGCTGGGCAACGCCAAGTACGTCCACTCCCTGTGGTACACCGCCCTGCTCACCGTGGGCTGCACCATCCTGAGCCTTTTCATGACCGTCATCTGCGCCTATCCCCTGACCTATGATCAGCTCAAGGGCGGCAAGGTGATCAACGGCATCATCCTCTTCACCATGTATTTCAGCGCCGGCACCATCCCGCACTACGTGCTGCTCAACAGCCTGGGCATGCTGGAAACCGTGTGGGTGCTGATCATCCCCAGCTGCCTGAGCGTGTACAACATGATCATCATGCGCTCCAGCTTCTACAGCGTGCCGGAAAGCCTCCGCGAAGCTGCCGAGATCGACGGCGCCGGTCCCATCCGTACCCTGGTGCAGATCTACCTGCCCCTCAGCAAGCCCGTGCTGGCCACCCTGGCCCTGTTCTACGCCGTGGGCCGCTGGAACGGCTTCTCCGACGCCCTGCTCTACATCAAAAAGCGTGACGACCTGTATCCCATCCAGCTGTACCTGTATAACATGATGCAGAACAGCAGCAGCGGCGAGGTGGCCGCCCAGGAAGGCTTCTCCATGCCGGGCCTGAGCGAGACCCTCAAGATGGCCACCGTCATGTTCGCCACCGTGCCCATCCTGGTGGTGTATCCCTGGCTGCAAAGGTACTTTGTGGCGGGCGTGACCATTGGCGCGGTGAAAGGCTAATTAACAATTTAAAATTAATAATTAATAATTTTAGAGCGTTCAGCCCTTTTCAATTATTAATTATTCACTGTTAATTGTTAATTGTAATCCTGTTCCATAGGGCGTGGTGCCCTCAAAATATATCAAGGAGGATATTGCAATGAAACGCATCCTGGCTCTCATGCTGGCTCTGGCGATGGTTCTCACCATGGGCCTGGTCTCCGCCTTCGCGGAGGACGAACTGGTGGACGGCAAGTTTGCCGAAACCCGCCACATCACCGTGGAACTGTTCAAGCGCGGCGATAACGACCCCACCGTCACTCCCTTTGCCGAGTACATCAAGAACGGCATGCTGGAAAAGCACAATGTGGAAGTGGAGTTTGTCATCGTTGGCCGCTGGAGCGAGCCCGATGACCTGAACAACCTGCTGGCCGCCGGCAACGCCGCCGACGTCAGCTACACCTACTCCTACCCCACCATCCTGAACTACGCCGACATGGACGGCATGACCGACCTGGCTCCCTACCTGGAGAAGTACAAGGAATACCTGCCCAACATGTGGAACCTGCTGGGCGACCTGAACATCTATTATGATCAGGACCCCGAGAACGGCACCCTGTGGGCCGTCGAAACCAAGCTGCAGAACAACGCCCGCATCAACACCTTCATCCGCAAGGACTGGCTGGACAAGCTGGGCCTGGCCCTGCCCACCACCACCGAAGAGTTTGAAAAGTGCCTGATCGCCTTCCGCGACAACGCCGAACTGCTGCTGGGCGACGACGCCGCCCGCATGATCCCCTACTCCACCAGCTACGACATCGGCTGGCGCAACAACAACCTGGTGGTCTCCTTCGTGCCCGATGCTCTGAGCGACGAAGAATACTACATCCATGGCTACGACGATCGTCAGATGACCCTGCCCGGCGCCAAGGAAGGCGTGCGCCTGCTGAACAAGTGGTACAACGAGGGTCTGGTGTGGAAGGACTTCGCCCTGTACGGCAGCGGCGACACCACCGAGGACGACAACCTGAAGGCCGGCTTCGTGGGCGCTTTCCAGCACAACTATGACTATCCCTACCGCAATGGCGACGACTCCATCGACGCCAACCTGAAGCGCAACGTGGGTCCCGACGCCGCCTTCGTGGCTGTGGACTGCTTCCAGAACGATGCCGGCGCTTACCGCAAGTTCCTGGGCAGCACCGTGGACCGCAAGATCTGCTTCCCCGCCACCAACGACGAAATCCTGGCCTCCCTGCTGTATGTGGACTTCATCTCCGATCCCGAAACCATCCTGTTCCTGCAAACCGGCAAAGAGGGCGTCAACCATGAGCGCGGCGAAGACGGCGCGTACATCATGAAGACCCTGGATCCCACCGATCCCTACTACTTCAACAGCCTGAACAACATCGACTACACCATGACCTGCAACGGCCTGTATCTGGGCGAATACACCGACGCCAGCTTCGCCTACAGCTACACCGGCGTGGATTCTGAGCTGACCATCAACGCGCTGGCTGTGGCCATGAACGACGGCCGCGTGCCCCCGCACTTCAACCTGCCCGCCATCGAGTCCGAAGTGACCGTCGGCAGCACCTTGACCCAGGAGCGCGACACCTTCCTGAACCAGGCTGTCACTGCCCCAGTGGAGGACTTCGACCGCGTGTACGATGAAGGTCTGGCTAACTACATGAGCATCGGCGGCCAGGAGATCATGGACGAGCGCATCGAAAAGCTCGAAGCCGCCACCGGCTACGTGCATCAGGCGGACTAACATTCCCCGCTGTCCTTGACTGACAGTACCGGGGGAAGCGTTGCACCCAGCGCTTCCCCCTCTTTTTTCGGAATGAAGTTTTATCATTCTTCGCTGCGCTCAGGATAACAAATGGGGAGAAATGACCCTTTCATTGTCATCCTGAGCGGAGCGAAGCGAAGCCGAAGGATCTCGGCATTCTATGCTTTGCGGAGGTTTTTCCATGCGCCTTTTATGGAACGACGGCTGGCAGTTTGTCAAATTGCCCCTGGGCAGCAGCTATGCCGATATGGCCCGGGCAGACAGGCGGGATGTGATTCTGCCCCACGATTTTTTGATCGAAAACACGGAGGATCTCTACGAAAGCTGCGACGGCTGGTATGTTAAGCGGCTGGATTGGTCGGAGGAATACGCCGGCCAGCGGGTTTTTCTGGATTTTGACGGCGTGTACATGGATGCCGACATCCTGCTGGACGGCCAGGCGGTCAAGACCCACCGCTACGGCTACACCGCCTTCCGGGTGGAGCTCCCGGCAGGGGGCCACGAGATCGCCGTGCATATCCGCCACCAGAGCCCCAACAGCCGCTGGTATTCCGGCGCGGGCATCTATCGGGACGTGCACCTGGAGATGCTGCCCGCCCATCATATGGTGCCGGACGGCTTCCAGGTGAACACCGTCCGGACGGAAAGCGGCTGGCGGCTGGATTTTGATGTGGAGCTGTCGGACGCTGGCGAATATCCCAGCTATCAATTGCTGGATCCCGTGGGCGAAAAACTGGCGGCGGGCGTCATGACCGGCGACAGCCAGTCCGTCGAGGTCACGGATGTCTTTCCCTGGTCGCCGGACGTGCCCATGCTCTACCGCCTGCGGCTGACCCTGGGCCGGCAGACCGAAACCCTGCATGTGGGCTTCCGGGAAACGAAATTCACCCCGGATCAGGGCTTTTTCCTCAACGGCGAGCATGTGAAGCTCCACGGCGTGTGCCTGCATCACGATCTGGGCGCCCTGGGCGCTGCCTTCCGCGCGCCGGCGGCGGAACGGCAGCTGCGGCTGATGAAAAACATGGGCGTCAACGCCATCCGCACCAGCCACAATCCCCCGGCCCGGCAATTTCTGGACCTGTGCGACCAGCTGGGCCTGCTGGTGATGGACGAGCTCTACGACATGTGGGAGCTGCCCAAGACCCCCTATGACAACGCCCGCTTTTTCCCGGAGACCTATCCCCAGAGCGTGCGGGAATGGATTCGGCGGGACCGCTGCCATCCCAGCGTCATCCTGTGGTCCATCGGCAACGAGATCTACGACATGCAGGCCTCCGAAAAAGGTCAATATTGGACAAAAACCCTGGCGGACGAGGTGAAAAAGCACGACGCCCGCCATGCCGAGGTCACCTTCGGCAGCAACTATATGCCCTGGGAAGGGGCGCAGAAGTGCGCGGAGATCGTCAAGCTCCCCGGCTACAACTACGCCGAAAAATATTACGCCGCCCATCACGCCCAGCATCCCGACTGGGTGATCTACGGCAGCGAGACCGCTTCCCTGGTCATGAGCCGCGGCGTCTACCATTTTCCCTTCGGTGAGGACATCATGAGCGACGAGGACCTGCAATGCTCGGCGCTGATGAACAGCAACACCAGCTGGGGTGCCCGGGATCTGCGGGCCATGCTGGCGGAGGACCTGAACACGCCTTATTCCCTGGGCCAGTTCGTGTGGTCGGGCATCGACTACATCGGCGAGCCCACCCCCTATCACACCCGCAGCAGCTATTTCGGCCAGGCGGACACCGCCTGCTTCCCCAAGGACAGCTATTATTTCTATCAGGCCATGTGGACGGACACCCCCATGATCCACATCGGCGTCACCTGGGACTGGAACGTGGGCCAGATGATCGACGTGCCCGTGATGACCAACTGCGCGGAATGCGAGCTGATCCTCAACGGCATCAGCCTGGGCAGGCGCCGGGTGGACCGCCGCGACCCCAAAAGGTGCCTCCCCCTGTGGCGGGTACCCTTCGGCAAGGGGACCCTGGAGGCCAAGGGCTATGACGCGGAGGGCAATCTGCTGTGCCAGACCCGCCGGATCACCAGCGGCGAAAGCCGCCTGCTGATCCTGCAAGCGGACCGGGCCAGCCTGCGGGGCGGCTGCGGGGAGATGGCCTTCATCGAGGTTTCCGCCATCGACGAAAAGGGCAACCCCGTGGAAAACGCCTGCGACCGCATCGACGTGAAGGTCTCCGGCAGCGGCGTGCTGCTGGGCCTGGATAACGGCGACAGCACCGATCACGACGGCTATCAGACCACCAGCCGCAGGCTCTTTAACGGCAAGCTGCTGATCATGGTGGGCGCGCAGGCCGGGCCGGGCAGCGTGACCATCGCGGTGGACGCGCCGGGCGTCCGCGGCTCCAGCCTGACCCTGCCCGTCTCTAAAGGCGGCAGCCAGCTGTTCCCCGACCTGTGCAAGCAGGCAGCTATCCAGGAGGATATGGCCATCCGCCGCATCGACCTGTGCCCCCTGGGGTCCTGCGACCTGACGCCGGAGAACCCCAGCGTATCCTTCCTGGCCTATTCCCTGCCCGCTCTGGCTCCCGAGCAGGAGCTCGCCTGCCGGGTCACCAACGCCATGGGCGTCGATATGCCCAGCGCCACCGTAACCAAGGAGGGCAACGTGATCACCGTGCAGGGCCGGGGCGACGGCAGGTGCTATCTGCGCGTCACCGCGAAAAACGGCGACGATCACCCCCGGGTGATCTCCACCCGGGAGATCACCATGACCGGCTTTGGCCTCATGGGGCTGAACCCCTACGATTTCATTTCCGGCTCCCTGTGCGACGTGCGCCTGGGGGACATCGGCGCGGGCAACGAGCAGGGCATCGCCTTTGCCCGGGACGGGGAAAGCGCCGCGGGCTTCCGCAATATCGACTTTGGTCCCGTGGGCTCGGACACCCTGACCCTGCCCATCTTCGCCCTGGACGGCGGCCGCTGCGACATCGGCCTGTGGGACGGCATTCCCGGCCAGGGCGGCGAAAAGCTCTGCGATCTGGCCTACCAAAAACCCAGCAAATGGAACGTGTACCAGCCGGAAACCTATGTGCTGCCCCGCGTTCTGCGCGGCGTGCACACCCTGTGCTTCTCCCTGGACCGCAAGATCCACTTGAAGGGCTTCCAGTTTGAAAAGCAGAGCCGGGCGCTGCGGTTCAACCCCGCCGCCGACGCGGACGCCGTCTACGGCGACAGCTTCCGCCGGGAAGGCGGCGCGGTGCTGGGCATCGGCAACAACGTGACCCTCACCTTCCAGCACATGGAATTTGCCCAGGCGGGCACGGCCCGGCTGCGCATCACCGGGGCCACGCCCCTGGCCGTCAACGCCATCCACGTCCAGGCGGGGGACGCGGTGACCCTGTGCGATTTCGTCCGCAGCGGGACGCCTGCGGAGCAGGTGTTCGACGTGCGAGTGCCCGCCGGAGAATGCGATGTGTCCTTCGTATTCCTGCCGGGCTGTCAATTCGACTTTTACGGCTTCCGCTTTGAGGAGGAAGAGAAATGAAAAAAATCGTCATCCGGCCCGACAGCCGGGCGGATTTCCGCAACCTGACGGACAGCTGCGTGGGCACGGGCCGGGTGGACCTGGCCCTGCACCGGGAATATCAGGAGCAGCTGGCCGCCGTGCAGGCCCAGTGCCATTTCAAAATGATCCGGGGCCACGGGATTTTCAGCGATCAAATGGGCATCTACCAGCAGCAGGTGACGCCAGAGGGCGAAAAGCGGGTGTGGTACTGCTTCACCTATCTGGACCGGGTGATGGACGCCTGGCTGGAAAACGGGCTGATCCCCTTCCTGGAGACGGGCTTCATGCCCGCCGCCCTGGCTGGCAGCGATCACACCCTGTTTTACTGGAAGGCCCACACCGTGCCGCCCACGGACATGAAGGCCTGGACAGATCTGGTGCAGGCCACGCTGCGGCACCTGGCGGATCGCTACGGCGCGGAGCGGGTGTCCGCCTGGCCCTGCGAAATTTGGAACGAGCCCAACCTGGACGGCTTCTGGGAGAACGCCGACAAGCAGAAATATTTGCAGCTCTACGCCGCCACGGCCACGGCGGTCAAGGAGGTGCTGCCCGCCATGCGGGTGGGCGGCCCGGCCATCTGCGGCGGCGCGGGATCGCTGGATTGGATCACCGATTTCCTGGCCTATTGCCGGGAAAACCGTCTGCCCCTGGATTTCGTCACCCGCCACGCCTACATGGGCCAGACCCCCGAGCATCGGGGCCGCTATCTCTATCACCCCATGTGCAAGCCGGAAGACCTGATCGCTGAAATGCGGGCCAGCCGGGCGCGCATCGACGCCTTTTCGGAATACCGCGGCCTACCCCTGTATATCACCGAGTTCAACACCAGCTATAACCCCTTCTGCCCCATCCACGACACGCGGTACAACGCCGCTCTGTGCGCGGCCCTGCTGAGCCGCCTGGGCGACGTGGCGGAGGGATACAGCTATTGGACCTTCGGGGACGTATTTGAGGAGCAGGGCATTCCCACCCGGCCCTTCCACGGCGGCTTTGGCCTGATGGCAAACGGCTGCATCCCTAAGCCCACCCTGTGGAGCTTCGCCTATTTCAGTCAATTGCAGGGAGAGCCCGTTTACCGGGACGGCCACGCCGTGGCCGTGCGCCGGCCGGACGGCGGCTATGCGCTGGTGCTGTGGAACCTGGAGGAGGACCTCGACCTGGAAATCACCCTACCATGTCCGGGCGTGGCTCTGCTGGAGCGGGTGGGCGATCCCCTGACCGCCTGGCACCGCATGGGCGAACCGGAGAGCCTGACAAAGGAGCAGCTGTCCTTCCTGCAAGCGGCGGGACAGCCCATTCCCGAGACCCTGGACGCGCCGGAGGGGATTATTAAACTGACGCTCAAAAAATACGACGTGGCCCGGCTGCGGGTGCTGCCCGTCAACAAGCAGGAAGAACCGGGCTACGACTACGATTATTACAACAGTTGAGAGAGGGATTCCTATGCATTACGCCTGGCTGAACACGCTCCCCCACGACATTCCCGCCACCCTGCGCTGCCCCCTGGAGGTGGCGGCCTTTGAAGCGGACGCCTTTTTCGCCCCAAGGCAAAACCAGGTCAGCTTTTCCATCCAGCCCGAACTGGGCGAGGCTTATCATCTGGAGACAGCCAAGGATGGCTTCCGCGTCACCGGCGGCGAAACCGGCGTGCTCTACGGCGCTTATGCCCTGATCCGCGCTTCGCAGACCGGCGCTTTCCTGCCCCGGGGCGTCCAGCGGCCCCATTATCCCCTGCGCATGCTGGACTGCTGGGACAACATGGACGGCGGCATCGAGCGCGGCTACGCGGGGCGTTCCCTGTGGTTTGAGGGCGACGCCTTCCAATATGATCCCCAGCGCATCCGGCAGTTGGGCCGCATGCTGGCCAGCTGCGGCGTCAACGTGCTGTGCGTCAACAACGTCAACGTCCTTCCCCCGGCCCAGCACCTGATCGACACCCTGCTGCCAGACCTGGCGGCCATGGCGGACATCCTGCGGCCCTTTGGCGTACGCCTCATGGTGTCGGTGGATTTCTCCATGCCCATGCAGTGCGGTCTTGCCACCGCCGATCCCCTGGACGAAGGGGTGCAGGCCTGGTGGGCGCAGCGTGCCCGCGAAATCTGGACGGCCATCCCCGACCTGGCGGGCTTCTTGGTGAAGGCGGACAGCGAGCATCGCCCCGGCCCCGCCACCTATGGCCGCAACCACGCCCAGGGAGCCAACATGCTGGCCCGGGCCATCGCGCCCTATGGCGGCCAGGTGGTATGGCGGGCCTTTGTGTACAACTGTCTCCAGGATTGGCGGGATACGGAGACCGACCGCCCCTGCGCGGCCTATGATCTCTATCAGCCCATGGACGGGCAGTTTGACGGCAACGTGATCTTGCAGGTGAAAAACGGCCCCTATGATTTCCAGGTGCGGGAGCCGGTGTCGCCCCTGTTCTACGCCATGCCCCGCACCCGCCTGGCCCTGGAATTCCAGCTGGCCCAGGAGTACACGGGCCATCAGATCGATATTTACGCCATGCCGCCCCTGTGGCGGGAGGTCATCGACGCCATCGGCCAGGACGCGCCCCAGGCCATCGCCGCGGTGAGCAACCTGGGCCGAGACGAGAACTGGACGGGCCACCCCTTCGCCCTGCTGAACCTGTACGCCTACGGGCGCTTCGCCTGGGAGCCGGGCATGGACCCCGAGGCTGTCATCCGGGAATGGA
Source organism: uncultured Eubacteriales bacterium (assembly GCA_902764185.1). Taxonomy (GTDB): domain Bacteria; phylum Bacillota; class Clostridia; order Christensenellales; family Aristaeellaceae; genus SFMI01. The sequence goes on along the minus strand of CACWUV010000039.1, from coordinate 812 downwards.
TCGGCCTGACCTACGGCGATCTGACCGCCGAGGAGCGGGACAGGCTGGCGAAGCTGCTGCTGGACAGCCGCGAAACCTATGAAAAATATACCGCGCCCCTGGGCCTGTGCTGGATGGTGAACCCTGCCGGTCACTACGGCCCCAGCCCTTACGGCTACGAGTTCCAGTCCTGGGGCACCTACAACCGGGCGGACCGGGACGCCGTGGGCATCGACCGCACGGCGGCGGGCACCGGCTATGTGAACCAGTACCCGCCGGAGATCGCGGCAATGTACGCCGATCCCCAATCCTGTCCCGACAACCTGCTGCTGTTCTTCCACCGCCTGTCCTATGATTTTGTCATGCGGGACGGCCGCACCCTGATCCAGCGCATCTATGACGATCACTTTGAAGGCTGCGATCGGGCCACGGCCATGGCGGACACCCTGGACGCCCTGCCCCTGCCCGACCAGGATCGCCCCGTGATCCGGGAGCGTATGGCGCGCCAGCTCCATAACGCCCGGGAATGGCGGGACGTGATCAATACCTTCTTCCGCCGCCTCAGCGGCGTGGAGGATGCAAAGGGACGGAAGATATACAGGTAAACAACGCGCCGATAAACAGAAATTGGCAAGGGGAACGTTGGAGGCCTCCGCGGCCTCCAAGCCTCTGCGCCAAAGGCCCGCTTGGGCCTCTGGACTCCATTCGGGCGAATCAGCTTGGTTGCATTTTCAAGCAACTTCCGCCAGTTGATAGCATGGGCTTGGCTTGTCATAATCTCCAGAAATACGCCGCAACACAAAAGATCCCAGCTTTGAGCAAGCTCAAGCTGG
>CACWUV010000038.1 GCA_902764185.1 uncultured Eubacteriales bacterium | reverse complement strand
TTGCGCACAGCGCGCCAGCGAAGCTGGCTGCCCGGAAGCGATGGCCTGCGTTATTCAAGCAACAGCGGGAAGCTGCTTGTTATCGAAGCTGCGCAACATTCGCCATCGGCGGGGTCCGGGGTGCAACTTGCACCCCGGTGGGGTATGGGGCAAAGCCCCATCGTTCTCCCCGTCAAATTTCTGTTTTTAGTGTCTTGTTTTAATCAGGGAACAGTATGAATAATTAATAATTTTATATAGACAAAAAAGCTGCCCGGCAAAAGGAAAAACAGCCTCTTGACTGGCAGCTTTTATCAAACACTCTAAAATTATTCATTATTCATTGTTCATTCGCTGATAACTTTCTGTTTTTCGGTGTCCTGTATTAATCGCGGATTTGTATCAGCATCCCATACGCATTCGCACCGTCGGTAAACCCCGCCGCCGTCCAGGGGGTTCCTGGTGTGGAGCAGCGTGACGGGCAGGCGATCCGCAGCGGGCTTGGTGAATAACCAATCGTTACAGAAAGGAATAATCGTGCGCGTGCCCGCCACGCTCCTCTTTTGTTTTATTTCACTTGCAGGCGGATTTCGGCCTGGCCCAAGCCTTCGGCGGAGACCGTCAGCTTCGCTTCGCCCGCTGCATAGCCCGCCCGCAGCACCGACAGCGCTTTCCCTTGGTAACTGGTGAATTGGCCTTTGGTATAGTTTTCGTCGGTGATGGGGTTGCCGCTGCCAAAGCCCAGCAGCGCCGCCGCGCCGGCGGCTTCGGCTTTCAAAAGCATATCGGCGTCGGGGACCACGTTGCCGTTTTTGTCGATCAGCTCCGCGTTTACATAGCACAGGGATTCCCCGTCGGCTTTCAGCGCTTCCGTTTCGGCGGTCAGGCGGATGGAAACGGGCCTGCCGATGGTATTGAGCGCCGTGCGGGAAACCTCTTTTCCGGCGGTATAGCTGACGGCTTCCACCATGCCGGGCTGGTATATCGCCCGGAACAGGAAGGTCAGCGGCATATCGTGGATCAGCGCCTCGCCCGCCCTTTTGCGGCCCAGGCTTTCGCCGTTGACAATTAATTCCACTTCCTCCGCGCTGCTGAACACGGCGACGTCCACGGGCTTGCCTTCCTGGCCCCGCCAATTCCAGCGCTGCCACACCCCGGGGAAGCCCCAGCTGGACAGGGTTTCCACCTTGCCGATGACGGCGGGATCATAGGAGAGCACGGCGGTTTCCTTGCTGCCCCACACGATGCGGCGGTAGACGCCCTGGGGACGGATCTGGCCGGTAATATCAAAGTCCGCGTCGTTGGCGGTGCGCCAGGGATAGGGAGAAGGCGCGCCCCAGGGATTGCCGACGCGGGGATCGCCGGGCTCGTAGAAGGACGCCTTGCCGATGCCCGCCTCGCCGATATAATCCCAGGCCGTCCAGGTGAAATCGCCGATGACCCAGGGGGTCTTTTCGATCATGGGCCAATGCAGGCCGATTTCCTTGGGATAGTTTTCGCTGCCCAGGATCACCCGCTCGGGGAACAGCTGGTGATCCTGCTCGTATTTCCCCTCCAGGTAGTTGTAGCCCACCACGTCCAGGCCGTTGGCGAAGCCCTCGGTATACTGCTCCCAGAGCAGGTCGCGCTTGCCGCCGATGTCGGCATTCTGCAATCCGCCGGAGATGCCTTCAATGCGTTTTTTCATCTGCTCGGCCATGATGAAATCATCCAGCCCGTTCCAGAAGGAGCAGATGCCGTTGGAGATGGGGCGGCTGGGATCGAGCCTGCGCACCGTATCCACCAGCTTCACCGCCCAAGCGTAGCCGTCGTTCAGGCCGCCGCGCTCGGTGATCTCGTTGCCGGTGGACCAAAGGATCACGCAGGGATGGCAGCGGTCCCGCTTGACGAAGGCGGTCAGATCCTTTTCCCAGTCCGCCTCAAAGAACTGGTTGTAGTCGCCGGGCTGCTTGCCCATGCCCCAGGCGTCAAAGGCTTCGTCAAACACATACATACCCAGCCGGTCGCAGACCTCAATCAGCGCGGCGGAGGGTGGGTTGTGGGTGGTGCGGATGGCGTTGAAGCCCACTTCCTTCATTTTTCTGACCTTGCGGGCTTCCGCGTCGTACACCGTCACCGCGCCGATGGGCCCGTTGTCATGATGCAGGCAGCCGCCGCGGAGCTTCACCTCTTTCCCGTTGATCCGCAGGCCGTGCTTCACGTCCGTCTCAATGGTGCGGATGCCAAAGAGCACGCTTTCGGTGTCCTCCGTGGGGTGATCGTTGGGGAGGATATGCGTCTTGAAGGCGCCCGCATCCTTCACCGTGGCCTGCAGCCGGTACAGGTTGGGATGCTCGGCCTCCCAGAGCCGGGGCGCATCCACGGTCAGGGTCATGTAAGCGGCGCCCGTGGCCATCGCCTGCACCTGGGTCATGGTTTTGCTGGTTTTCACCGTTTCGCCGGTCCTGTCGTCGATCAGGGCGAAGGTCACTTCCGCCAGGCGGCTTTCCGCCTTTTCATTTTTGATTTCCGCCGACACCTGCAAATAGGCGGTTTCGGGCGCGCCGTCGGCCTTGTATTCGATCTTTTTGGCAAAACCGGACAAGCCCTCAAAAGCGATGTGCAGCTTGGGGGTATGGGCGAGCTCCACGCCCCGGAACAGCCCCGCGCCGGAGAACCAGCGGGAGTTCGGCTGCATGCTGGGGTTCACGGTGATGACGACGCAGTTTTTCTGTCCAGGATACACAAGCCGTGTAATATTGGCTTCAAAGGGCGCATAGCCGTAATGCTGCAGGCAGGCCAGATTGCCGTTGACTTCGATGGTGGCGTTCATCATGGCCCCATCCAGCCGCAGGAAAACCTGGTCGTTTTCCCAGTCTGCCGGGATGTCGATCTCCTTGGCGTAATGGGCCACGCCCGCGTTGTAATAGCCGCTGGACGCACCGGACGCCGCTTCCGGAAAAACATCGCTTTCGATCATATAATCATGGGGCAGATTGACCTGCCTGTCTCCGAAGATTCCGCGAAGGCGGTTCCCCAAGTCCACCTGACCCATGCCGAAATCCCAACCCTGATTGATTTTCATGCTGCGCATCGTTTTGTCCTCCTTATTGCTTCATCCAGAATGTATATGAACCGGGACCAACCCATTTTTCCATGCCGTGACGGGTGCCCGGCCCGGCTTGCAGCCAGTCAGCGCGCTTCATGGCGGAATGCACGGCGATGGCGGCAAAGTTTCCGGGTCTTTTTTGCCTGGCGTCTGTTTCCAAGGAAGCTCTGATGAAAGGAGATGGTCGGATGAATCAGAGCTTCCTTAAAATGAGGAATGTGCAGTTTCGAGCGTATCGGCTTGCATTGACGATGGTTTGCCAGGCTCGCAGCGCCTGAAAAATGATCCTGTGGATCATTTTTAGCGAGAGCGGGCCGGCAGGCCCCGGAGCCGAAGGCTAAATCGAGGAAAAGCGACGCGGAAGGGCAGGCTGATATGCCGAAAATGCATCTTTCCGAATTCAGAAACAGGCGCTAATAAGCATTCGCCGTCACAGTGGAAGAATCCTGCAAGCGGACGTCCCCGGAAGCGGTGCAATGCCGCTATCCTGCCGATCTCTAAGGAAGCACTAATCGTAAAAGCGCCCCCTCATCCCAGCGCAGCAAGGTCGGAGGAGGGCGCTCCGTCAAGTTTCTGCTTTTCAATCAAGCATCACTATGCCAATATAAATCCCCGTCCACTGGCATTTCTGCCGATGAACGGGGATGCTGTTCTTATGGTTCAGCCGTGCCCACGAATGAATCAGAGATTCCTCAGTCCGTGGTGATGCACTTGCAGGGGCACACGGCGGCGCAGGCGCCGCAGCGGGTGCACTTGGCGGGGTCGATGCGGGCATAGCCGTTTTCCACGGTGATGGCGTCGTACTGGCATTCCTTCTTGCAGCGGCCGCAGCCGATGCAGGCGTCCATGCACACGCTGCGGGCCACGCGGGCCACGTCGCTGTTGCGGCAGCGCACCATGACGTTCTGGCTGGCGGGCATGAGGCGGATGACGTTGCGGGGGCAGGCGTTGACGCAAGCGCCGCAGGCGGTGCACTTGGTATCGTCAATGCAGGCGATGCCGTCCTTCATGGTGATGGCGCCGAAGGCGCAGTGATCCATGCAGTCGCCCATGCCGATGCAGGCGAAGCGGCAGTCCTTGGGACCGCCGGCCACGGTGGCGGCCACGGCGCAGCTCTTGTAGCCGTCATAGATGTAGCGCTCCTTGGCCACGCCCTTGACGCCCTGGCACAGCACGCGGGCCACCTGACGCTCTTCCTCAGCGCCGGCTTCCGCGCCCATGATGGCCGCGATCTTGCGCGCGCCCTCCGCGCCCGCGGGCTTGCAGCCGTTGACGGGGGCCTTGCCCTCCACCACGGCGGCGGCGAAGCCGTCGCAGCCGGGATAGCCGCAGGCGCCGCAGTTGGCGCCGGCGCAGCACTCGCGCACCTGGGTGACGCGCTCATCCACATCCACGTGGAACACCTTGCTGGCGAAGGTCAGGATGAGACCGAAGATCAATCCGATGACCGCCAGCACGATACCGGCGTACAGAATTGGCATCATATGTCTTTTTCCTCCTTACACCAAGCCGTTGAAGCCCATGAAGGCGATGGCCATGAGGCCCGCCGTCACCAGGCTGATGGGGAAGCCCTTCATGCATTCGGGGATCTTGCTGCTTTCCAGGCGCTCGCGCACGCCCGCCATCAGCACGATGGCCAGCAGGAAGCCCAGGGCGGAGAAGGTGCCGTTGAGCACGCTGAAGAGCAGGTTGTAGCCTTCCTTGACGTTCAGGGTGGCCACGCCCAGCACGGCGCAGTTGGTGGTGATCAGGGGCAGATAGATGCCCAGGGCGCTGTACAGGGCAGGCATGGACTTTTTGAGGAACATTTCCACAAACTGCACCAGGCCCGCGATGATCAGGATGAAGGCGATGGTCTGCATGTATTCCAGCTGCAGCGGCACCAGCACCCAGGTGTTGACCATCCAGGCGAACAGGCTGGCGATGGTCATGACGAAGGTGACGGCGATGCCCATGGAGGTGGCGGTCTCCACCTTGCTGGATACGCCCAGGAAGGGGCAGCAGCCCAGGAACTTGTTGAAGATAAAGTTATTGGTCAGGATACAGCTGATCATGAACAGGATGACGTTCATTATTTAGCTCCCCCCTTCTTGCGGTTGGTGAGGGAATTGATGATGCCCAGCAGCAGGCCGAACACCAGGAAGCCGCCGGCGGGCAGGATCATGAGCAGCATGGGCTGGAAGCTCGTGCCCAGCAGGTTGATGCCAAACACGGAGCCGTTGCCGGCCAGCTCGCGGATGCAGCCGATGAGGGTCAGCGCCAGGGTGAAGCCCAGGCCCATGCCAATGCCGTCCACGGCGGAGGCCACCACGGGGTTCTTGCTGGCGAAGGCTTCGGCGCGGCCCAGGATGATGCAGTTGACCACGATCAGGGGCAGGAAGATGCCCAGGCTCTCATAGAGGGAGGGCAGATAGGCCTGCATGACCAATTGGATGATGGTCACGAACATGCAGATGACCACGATGAAGGAGGGGATGCGCACCTTGTCGGGGATCACCTTGCGCAGGGCGGAGATGACGATGTTGCTGCCCAGCAGCACGAAGGTGGCGGCGGCGCCCATGCCCAGGCCGTTGATGGCGCTGGTGGTGACGGCCAGGGTGGGGCAGGTGCCCAGCACCAGGCGGAAGGTGGGATTCTCGGTGATCACGCCGTTCATGAACACCTTGCCGAGGTTCATTTTCTTCTCGCTCATGGCTTATTTACCCTCCTTCTTGGCATTGGTGTGGCCGTAGATGCGCTGCACGGGAATGCGGTCAAACAGCGTGGCCGCGATATTCATGAGCAGGATGGCGTAGGTAACGCCTTCGGGATAGGAGCCGTACTTGCGGATCAGCACCACGATGACGCCGATGCCCACGGCGTAGAGATACCGGGCCAGGCTGTTCATGGGGGTGGTGACGTAGTCGGTGGCCATATACACCGCGCCGAACAGCAATCCGCCGGAGAGCACGGTGGTCAGGGGATCGGTGCCCAGCAGCCAGCCCAGCAGGGCGGCGGAGGCCAGGGTGATCACGGGGATCTCCCAGCGGATGGTCCGGGTCGCCAGCAGATAGACGAAGCCGATCAGGATGGCGATCTTGCAGGTTTCGCCGATGGCGCCGGTGACGTTGCCCAGCAGCAGATCCATGAGGGAGGCGCTGCCCAGCAGGGGCGTGGGGGTGGTGACGGCGTCAAACTTGCCCACGTTGTAGCCGCTGGTCATCAGCGCCGGCCAGGAGGCCAGCAGCACCGCGCGGGCGGCCAGGGCGGGGTTGAGGAAGTTGTCGCCGATGCCGCCAAACAGCTGCTTGACCACGATGATGGCAAACGCGCTGCCGATGACCATCATCCACCAGGGGGCGGAGGGGGGCACGATGAGGCCCAGCAAAAGGCCCGTGACCACGGCGGACAGATCGTAAATGCGGATCTTCTTGTGGCCCAGCTTCTGCCACACCCATTCCGCCGCCACGGCGGAAACGACACTGACGCACACGGGGATCAGGCAGGCAAAGCCAAAGTAGTACACGCCCGCGATCAGGCAGGGCAAAAGGGAAATGATGACGTTGAGCATCAGGCGCTGCGTGTTGTCCTTGGTGCGGACATGCGGCGCGGAAGAAAGAATCAAGCTCATTTGGCCGCCGCCTCCTTTTTGGCAATTTCCGTGATTTTCTGCTTGGCGATCTTAAAGGACGGCGTCAGCCAGCGGCGGGCCGGGCAGATGAAGGCGCAGGCTCCGCAGAGCATGCAGTCCATCACGTGCTTCTTTTTGCAATCGTCCCACTTTTCGATGTCGGCGGAGATCTTCATATCATAGGGATTCAGGCCGATGGGGCAGGCGTCCACGCACTTGCCGCAGCGGATGCAGGGATCCTCCTCGGCGCTGACGGCTTCCTCGCGGGTGAAGACCACCACGCCGTTGGTGGATTTGGCCACGGGCAGGCTGTCATTGGGGATGCACAGGCCCGTCATGGCGCCGCCAAAGAAGATCTTGCCGGGGTCGGTGCTGTAGCCGCCGCACTCGCCGATGATGTCGGCGGTGATGGTGCCGATACGCACCCGCAGGTTGGCGGGGCTGCGCACCGCGCCGGTGCAGGTGAGGACGCGGTCGATGACGGGCTTGCCGTCGATAATGGCGTCGGCGATGGCGGCGCAGGTGCCCACGTTGACCACCACGCAGCCGCAGTCGATGGGCAGACCGCCGGAGGGCACCTCGCGGCCGGTGAGCACGCGGATCAGCTGCTTTTCACCGCCCTGCGGGTACTTGGTCTTCATCACCTGCACGCGCACGCCGTCCCGGCCCTGGGCCGCCTTTTCCATGGCGGCGATGGCTTCGGGCTTGTTGTCCTCGATGCCGATGATGCCATTCTTGACGTCCAGCGCGCGCATGACCGCCCGCAGACCGTCCACCACGCGGGTGGCATGCTCCTGCATCAGCCTGTCGTCGCAGGTGATGTGGGTCTCGCACTCCGCGCCGTTGGCCAGCACGTATTCGCACTTTTTGCCCGGGGCGATGGTCAGCTTCACATGGGTGGGGAAGCTGGCGCCGCCCATGCCGCAGATGCCGGCATTCTTGATGGCCGGCAGGATCAGCGCGGGATCGACGGTTTCCACGTTGCCCAGGGGATGCAGCTCTTCCCATTCCTCCTGGAAGTCGTTCTTGATGGTGACGGACTGCACCATGTCGCCGGTGATGTAGGGAATGGCGTCCACCGCCACCACCTCGCCGGACACGCTGGCGTGCACGGGCAGGCCCAGGCCGCCCACAGGCTCGCCGATGATCTGGCCGATCTTCACATGGTCGCCTTTTTTGACACAGGGCTTAGAGGGCGCGCCGATGTTCATGTTCATGACGATCTGAACGGTATCGGACACGAAATCCCGGATGGCAAGGCCACGAGTAGGCTGCTTGCTGTGATGCGCCGGATGTACGCCCCCGCGGAATGTTGCTTTCAACTGCGATCCCACCTTTTAATAAAAATTGTCGTTTATGTACAGAGGATAATTGGATTACACATCGGGAATATCGGGGTCGGTGTTTTCCACCGTCAGCACCACGTCCACGCGGTTGGGCAGGCAGATGACGTGAGCGCCCAGGAGCCGCTGGCTCCAGTTGTCCCTTGTCACCTCGCCCTGATGGACGCAATCCTGATTTTTGCAGGTGGAGGACTTCATATAAAAGCCGTTCTCCGTCATGCGGATCACGTTGACGCTGCCGTCCTCCTGCTCTACGGTCAGATCCTTGCCTTGTTTCAGGGGCGATGCGGCGTAGAGCTTGCCGTCCACATAGACGGCGATCTCGTCCTTGGCCACCTGGCGTCCGCGCTGGAGCTGGTAGCCCAGCAGCGCGCCCGCGCCCAGCACCACCAGGCACAGAATCACGATCCAGTCTCTTTTCCTTATGGCGTCTCCCTCCCCCTGCCTGCGCCGTCGGCAATGGCTTGCAGCCGCTCCGCGTCCAGCACGTCGATATGGCCCCGCCGGGTGGCGATGAGCCCTTGCCGGGAAAAGGCCTTCAGCGTGCGGGTCACCACCTCCCGGGAGGAACTGGCCTGGTGGGCCAGCCTTTCCTGGGTGATGGCCAGGGCGCGGCTTTTGCGCCAGGCGCATTGCTCCATGAGGCTTTGGGCCACCCGCTGCTCGATGCCCGCGTACAGCACACTTTGCAGGGAGCGCAGCATGCGGCTGCCGGTTTCGGACACCCAGCGGTAGGCCCAAAGGGCCAGCTCCCGGCTGTGGGAAAGCAGATACCGCACGGTGTCCTTGGAGAGCATCAGCACTTCGCTTTCGCACTCGGTATCCAGGGCCAGGCCCAGGGGCGCGGCGAAGGGGGCCTCCGTCCCCATCATCAGGCATTCGCCCTGCTCCAGGTAGAGCAGCGTCACCTCATGGCCTTCGCTGCCCAGCAGAAACAGCCGCAGCCTGCCCGCCGTTACCAGCAGCGCGCCCGGGCCGTCGCTTTGCTCGTCCAGCAGCAGAACGCCCGCCGGATAGACGCGCTCCAGCACGCGGGCGGTCAGAAATCGCTGCTGCTCCGGGCTGAGCAGCGCCCAGAAGGGCCAGGAAATACCGGTCACTTGACCTCCTGGGTCTCGGCCTTTTCGTTCTTGATCTCCCAATGGATCAGGAAGGTCATGGCCGCCCGCAGCAGCACGATGGCGCCCGCGATAACCAGCTCCGAGGTGCTGCGCACGACCACCGTGCGCAATACCTCGCTGCCCAGCTTGAACTCCAGCGCCAGCGCGATGCCCTGGGCCAGATCCAGGCGGATGCCATCCTTTTTGCCCCGCAGCAGGTTGATCAGCGCCTTGATGGCGGTGACCACGATGATGGCGGAGCCAATGAACTCCAGCAGGATGATGGAATAGTTGATGATCAGATCAAACGCGCCTTCGATCCATGCAAACATCGTCTTTCCCCTGACTTTCTTCTATTTTACTTGGCGCTTTCCAGGGCCTGGTTGACAGCCTCGGCCACGGCGTCAGAGGTAAAGGTGGCGCCGGTGACGGCGTCGGCCTCCACGGGCGCGCTCTGGCCCGCGAACTGGGACAGGAAGGCGGCGTTCTCTGTCACCATGGCCACATAGATCGCGTCCTCGGCGGCGGCGTCAGCCGCGACGGCCACGTCGCTCACCTTGCCGTCGGTCACGGTGACGGTAACGGTCAGGTTCCGGGCGGTGGCTTCATAGCTGCCGTCCTTGTAGGCGGCGGCTTCCTGGGTTTCCTTTTCGACGGGCGCGGCGGCCTCAGCCTTTACGCCCAGCTGATCATACACGGCGTTTACCGCGTCGATGACCGCCTTGCAGCTGAAGGTAGCGCCGGTGACCACGTCCACGCCGTCCGCCGCCACGGGAGCCTTCTTGCCGATGAACTGGCTGAGGAAGGCTTCATTCTGGGCCTTGGCCACGTAGGGCGCGCTGTCGGCATTCTCGCTGTCGGCCACGCTGACGGCGGTGATGGCGCCTTCGTCATCCAGGGTCACGGTGACTTTCAGGGTATCCAGGAAGCTCTGCGCCTCCTGGGTATATTCGCCGGCCAGGGTGGCGGGCTGGCCCTCGGCTTCCGTGGACACGTCGCCCGCGATGACCTGATTCACGATGCCCTGCACCGCGCGGCTGGTGAAGGTCGCGCCGGTGACCACGTCGATGTCGGCCTCCGCCAGCAGGGTGTTCTTGCCGATGAACTGATTCAGGAAGCCCTCGTTCTTGCGGACCATATCCACATAGAGGGCGTCGGTGGCGGAAGCAGACTCCGCAACCTCCACCTTGGACACCGCGCCGTTTTCCACGGTGACGGTGGCTTCGATTTCATCCACCATGCCCTTGCCCTTCAGGGTATAGGAGCCGTCGGCCAGGATGTCGGACGCGCCCGCTTCGGCCTGCTGGGGTTCCTCAGCGGCGGGAGCGGTGATGCCATGCTGGGCGAACACGCTGTTGACAGCGGCGATGACCGCCTTGCTGGAGAAGGTCGCGCCGGTCACCACGTCCACCTCGCCGTCGGCGATGGGGGCGTTCTTGCCCACAAACTGATTCAGGAAGGCCTTGTTGCCCGCAACCTCGCCCACAAACCAGGAATCGGTGGCGGACTGGGAGGGTTCCACGGCCACGGCGGTCACGGCGCCGCTGTCATCCAGGGTCACCTGGACGTCCACGGGATCGGTGAAGCCCTTTTCGGACACCGCGTAGGTCCCGGCCAGGCTGGCGGGCTCGGCGGCAGGTTCCGCGGGCTCAGTCGCGGGAGCCGCGTTCTTGAGCGCTTCGTTGACGGCGGCCTGCACAGCCTGGCTGCTGATGGTAGCGCCCGCCACCACGTCGATGTCGGTCACTTCGCCGGTCTTGCCGATGAACTGGTTCAGGAAGGCTTCGTCGCCCTTCACCATGTTCAGGAAGGCTTCGTCATACTCGGAATCGGTGCTGCCGACCTTCACGCCCGCCACAGCGCCGCTGTCGTCCAGGGTCACGGTCACGCCAAACGCGCCGCTGACGCCCTGCCCCTTGGTCTTGTATTCGGTGCCGGAAACGGGTTCGGAGGCAGCGGGAGCGGGGGTCGCCTCGGCGGCGGGAGCGCTGGCGGCCTTGGCCAGCGCGTCATTCACCGCGGCCACAACGCCCTGGCTGCTGATGGTGGCGCCGGAGACCATGTCGATATCGCTTTCGGCGATGGCGCCGCTCTTGCCCACGAACTGGCTCAGGAAATCGCTGTTGCCCTTCACCAGATCCAGATAGGGTTCGTCATATTCGGAATCGGTGCTGCGCACCTTAACGCCGGTCACCGCGCCGTTGTCCACATAGACCCACACGGCAAACGCGCCGGTGAGGCCCTGGCCCTTGGTCTTGTATTCGGTGCCGGTGGGCTCGGCGGTGGGAGCAGGCGTGGCTTCCGCGATGCCCTGGCTCTCGTTCCAAGCCTTGTTGACGGCGCTGATGACGCCCTTGCTGCTGATGGTCGCGCCGGTGACGGTGTCCATGGCCGCGGCGTCCAGGCTGCCGGTGGTGCCGATGAACTGCGCCAGGAAGGCGTTGTTGTTCTTCACCTGGCCCAGGAAGGCGGCGTCCTCCGCGGTGCTGGCGTCGCCCACCTCGATGCCGGTGACGGCGGCGTTCTCATCCACGGCGATGGTCACATCGAAGTCGCCGGTCAGGCCCTTGCCCTTGGCGGTCCAGGTCTGCGCGCCCGCGGGGATGGACACGTCCACTTCCTCGGGAGCGTCCGCCAGCTGGGCCTCATAGGCCGCGCGGTCGTTGACGTAGAGCAGCAGCAGGTTCACCGCGTCGTTGACGGCGGTGGAGGTGATGGTGGCGCCGGACACCTGGTCGATGTCGCTGTTCAGCACCAGGCCCGTGCCGCTCTTGCCCACGTACTGGCCGTAGAATTTTTCTTCCTTCGCACCCGCGCCGTAGCCGCTGGTCTCGTTGAAGTTGGCGTCGCCGATGACGATATCGGTGATGGCGCCGTCCACGATCTCAGCCTCCACGTACACGGGGCCGCCGAAGCCCTGCTTGCTGGTGGCGTAGCGGTTGCCGCCCAGCTCCTGCACCAGCACCACAGGCTCCTTGAGCTTGATGCCCGCCTTTTCGGCGATATACTTGGCGGTGTCGTTCACGCCGCGCACCACGGCGCTGGAGGTGATGGTGGCCGCGGTGATGGCGTCCACCTCGCCGCCGTTCTTGACCAGATCTACGGGATAAGCCAAGCCCGCGAACTGCTCATAGAAGGCGGGCTCCTTCGACTTGGCGCCCAGGCCGGCGGTCTCGCTGAAATTGGAGCCGCCCACGCGGACGCCCGCGATGGTGCCCTCGTCGTCCATGCCCACGGTGACTTCCACCGGGCCGCCAAAGCCCGTCACCGTGCCCACGGAAACATAGCCCACGGACGCGCCGTTGGCATCCAGGCCCTGATACACTTCGGTTTCATCCTCCGCCGTCAGCAGCTTGAAATCAGCCGCCGCGGGCAGCAGTTCCTGGCGCACGGCCACGGCCTTTTCGGCCTCCTGGGTGGCAATGCGGTCCTTGGTGCCGTTGTACGTCGCGCCGAGGGCCAGGGCGGCCACCAGCGAGATGACGGTCAGCACGATCCATGCGGGCAGTTTCTTACTCATTGTATCTTCCTCCAAGCAATACCTCTTCCCTTTGGGAAAGAGGGCGATTGAGCATTGTTTCCGCCAGGCGGCGGTCGCCCCGGTGCAGGGCGTCCCGGATGGCGCTGCTGGAAATCAGCGTGCCGTCCGGCAGACAAACCGGCGGCACCACGGTGAGGCCCACGCCCTTTTTTTCGCAGAAGCTGCGCATCAGCTCCGCGTCCCCCCGGGCGAAGCGCCCGAAGTGGTAGTGGAAGCCGATGACGATGTGCCGGGCGCGCAGCCGCTCCAGCAGCAGCTCCTCAAAGAACCATTCCGCCTCGTGGGCGGCCACAGCGGCGTCAAAGTGGCTGTACACCACCGTATCAATGCCGTAAGCCCCCATCAGAGCGGCTTTTTCCGCGATGGGGGTCAGCACTTCGGTGGGGGTATGCCCCAGCACGGCGGCGGGGGGCACGTCGAAGGTATAGGCGCAGGCGGTCAGGCCATGCTGCCGGGCGGCCGCCACCGTGGCGTCCAGCAGCGCCTGATGGCCCCGGTGCACGCCGTCGAAGGTGCCCAGGCAGACCGCGGCGGGCTCCCGGACCCGGGGCAGGGCTTGCAGATCAAACAGTTGCATATCCGCGGCTCCCTCCGTCAATTGATGGCGGAGCCGCCCTGGCTGCGCAGGATGGCCTGCAAACCGTCGGTATATTGCACGCTGCCGTCGTTCAGCACCCAGTAAGCCTCGATGTCCGGCTGGCTGTCCACAAAGGCGCGGCCCTCCTCATAGGACATCAAAAACAGCATGGTGCTCAGGGCGTCGGCATAGCCGCTGTCCTTCGTCACCACGGTGACCTGATGCATATAGGCGGAGGGAAACAGCGTGTCCGGATCGATGATGTGGTGGTAGCGCACGCCGTCCACCACGTAATAGCGCTGATAATCGCCGCTGGTCACCACGGACATATCGGTGAGATACACCACGTCTTTGATGTTGTTGGCGGTGGAAAACAGCGATTCTTCCGGATCCTGGATGCCCACGCCCCAGCGGGCGCGCCCATCAAGGGGTTTTTCACCGCAGCGCACATTTCCCCCTGCGCTTATAATATAGGAAGTCATGCCGCTTGTCAACAGCCAAGATGCGACAATTTCCGTGGCATAGCCCTTGGCCACGGCCCCCAGATCCAAAGAAAGATGGGGATCGGCGAAATAGACCGTCCCGGCGTCGGCGTCGATGATCACGTCGTCATAGTTCACGTGGTTGCCGTAGGCCCGCAGCAGCCGTTCCTCCGGCAGCGCCACGCCTTCCTCCCGGCAGTCGTGCCAGTAGCTCAGCACCGCGCCCATGGCCACGTTGACCCGGCCCAGAAGCTTGGGCTGCAGCTCCTTCATATACAGCAGCAGTTCGATCAATTCCGGCTCGGCCTCCACGGGACCGGAAGCCGCGTTTTTGTTGACGTAGTACAGGTTATGCACGCCCTCATAGGCTTTATAGCCGTCGTATATGCGGTGATAGTGCATAAACAGCTCCTTCACCTTGCCAAACACCGCGTCAAAGGACGCCTGGCTGTCGGTGTAGCCGATGACGCTGATCACCGTGTCGAAGGCATCATAAAAAGAGGCGGAATACTTTTGCATCACCTTTTCGGCCTGGCAGCCGCCGCACAGCAGGCACACCGCGCACAAAACGCACAAAAAACGCAGCCTGTATTTCATTAAAAAAGCACCTTATTTCACAGGATAAAATGAACCCGGCCTTAAAGCCGGGTTCATTATAGCACAAAACGATCTTATTTGGCAACCTCAGCAGCAGCCTTCAGGGCTTCGATGTAATCGCCAACGGTCATGGTGCAGGTGGTCTTCAGCTCTTCCACGTCGGGAGAGGTCTCATGACCTTCGCTGATCTTGTACAGAGGAGTGGCAGCCACTTCTTCAACGGTCTTGCCGATGCAGTAGGCTTCCCAAGCAGCGATCTGCTGGAACCATTCGCCCTTTTCCAGGTTGGAGGCCCTGGCCATGCCATAGGCTTCCTTCTTGGCTTCCTTGGACAGGATCTCGGTGCCCCGCTCGGTGACGCACTTGCCCTCGGCGCTGAAGGTCACGGGAGCCTGCACAACGTCGAACTTGACATACTTGATGGTGCCGTCATCGTTCAGCACGACGAAGCACATGGTGGTGTTGGTCTGGAACTTGCCGTCCTTGGCTTCGCCGTCCACGACGGTGGCGTCGGTGGCGGTGCCCACGGTGGTCAGAGCAGCGGTGCCATACTTGTCAGCCAGCGCGGAGGTGGCGGCCAGGCACAGGATCAGCGCGAGAACGAGAGCAACGATCTTTTTCATGAAGATATACCTCCATTAAAATTTGCCGCGCGCGATATAAATATCCAAATATCGCTACTGCGGTATTCTATGATATATATTAAAACATTTTAAATGATTAGTATGTGACCAAGTCACACAATTCGGCATTTATTTTTTCTTTGGTTTGACAAACGGCATATCCCGGCGTAGAATAGGAAACGATAATCATACGGAGGATAAAAATCGTATGGGCAGTGAATCTCGCAACATCGAAGGCACCCGCCGGGAAGAAAACGGCGTTACCTATTTTGACCGGGGCATCCTGACCGGCCGCGACGGCATCCGCTATCAGCGCTACGCCGTGCAGACCCACTTTGTGGAGGTGGGCGAGGACAAATGCGCGCTGATGGAGCGCTATATCCGCCCCATCTATCAAGAAGGCGACGTGGTGGCCTTCGGCGCCAAGGTGATGGCCATGTGCGAAAAGACCGTGCGCACCAAGGACCAGGTGAAGCCCGGCTTCTGGGCAAAGCTGCTGGCGCCCCGGGCCAGCGAAACCGCGGCGGGCATCGGCGTGCACGACCCCTACAAGCTGCAATTGGCCATCGACATGGTGGGCGCGCCCCGGGTGGTGTTCGCCGCCATCGCCAGCGCCGTCACCAAGCTCTTTGGCATCAAGGGCGTTTTCTATAAGATCGTGGGTCCCGGCGTGGCGGGCATCGACGGCTTCTACTACCGCTCCAGCTTTGAGCGCTACAAGAGCCTGGCCCTCATCAACCCCACCAACCCTGTGGAGCTGTGCGACGAAATCATGCAGAAAACCGGCATCCCCACCGTGCTGATGGACGCCAACGACATCGACCAGAACCAGCTGGGCAAGGCTACCGGCTTCCCCCTGACCGATGACCAAATCCAGGACGCCCTGAAGGACAACCCCAGCGGCCAGGGCGGGGAACTGACACCCTTGATTCTGATCAGGAGAGTGTAAAAAAACAGATTACGCGCTTTCTTATACTGTTCCCTGATTAAAACAAGACACTGAAAAACAGAAATTTGACGGGGAGAGGTTCCGTTGGGGCTTTGCCCCAAACCCCACCAGGGAGGGGAGCCCCTCCCTGGACCCGCACCAGGGAGGGGAGCCCCTCCCTGGACCCGGCAATGGCGGATGATGCAAAACTTCGATAACAAGCAGCTTCCCGCAGTTACTTGAATGATGCAGTCCACCGCTTCCGGGCAGCCAGCTTTGCTGGCGTGCTGTGCGTAAACGCACAGCGAAAACCGGCGGCAGACCGGAGAAAATGAGTAAACTCATTTTTCCGGACTGCCGCCGGTTTTCTTATGCCCGGAAGCTCTTTTTGTAACTTCCAAGTTTCAGGCGCAGATTGTTTGTAGTTGTTTTCAATCCGGTTCGCCGGGATGGGTCCAGGGCCCAAGCGGGCCCTGGCGCGGGTTTTAGTGGCTCGCAGCGCCCGGAAAATGATCCTGTGGATCATTTTCAGCGAGAGCTGGCCGGAAGGCCCCGGACGCGGAGGCCCTAACGTTCTCCTCTGCCAAATTTTGTTTGTATATGTTTTTCATCGGGATTTAAAAAAACCGCCGGCCGGATCACTCCGGCTGGCGGTTGGTTTATTCATTTACGCCTTACGCCCAGGGATTCTCGGTGGGATAGGGCAGGCTGGCGGGCTGGTTCCAGGCGATGTCCTTGACGCCCAGCAGCTTGAAGGTTTCAAACAGGGCCTTGCCCACATGGCCGAAGGCCACGGCGCCGTGATGGGGATAGCGCTTCTGGATCAGCACATGGCGATAGAAGCGGCCCATCTCCGGGATGCAGAACACGCCGATGCCGCCGAAGGAGCGGGTGCGCACATCCAGCACCTCGCCCTGGGCGATGTAGGAGCGCACGACACCCTCGCTGTCGCACTGCAGGCGGTAGAAGGTGATGGGGCTGGGCGCGATGTCACCCTCCAGGGTGCCGCGGGTGAAGTCGGGCTCGCTGCCGGCGGGCTCCAGCAGGCGGTGCTGGATCAGCTGATACTTGATGGCGCGGTCGCCGCACATCTTGCACTCGGGGGTGTTGCCGCAATGGAAACCCATGAAGGTGTCGGTGAGCTTGCAGTCGTACTTGCCCTTGATGTCCTCGTCGTAGATGTACTGGGGCACGCTGTTGTTGATGTCAAGCAGGGTCACGGCGTCGGCGGTGACGCAGGCGCCGATGTACTCGCTCAGCGCGCCGTAGATGTCCACCTCGCAGGATACGGGGATGCCGCGGGAAGCCAGGCGGCTGTTGACGTAGCAGGGCTCAAAGCCAAACTGCTCGGGGAAGGCGGGCCAGCACTTGTCTGCGAAGGCCACATACTGCCGCGCGCCCTTGTGGTTTTCAGCCCAGTCCAGCAGGGTCAGTTCAAACTGCGCCATACGCTCCAGCATGTCGGGATAATAGGCGCCTTCGCCCATTTCCCTGGCCATGTCGTCCATGACGTCCTTAATGCGCTTGTCGCCGGCATGGGCCTTGTAGGAAACCAGCAGATCCAGTTCGCTGTTCTCCTCGATCTCCACGCCCAATTCATAAAGGCCCTTGATGGGGGCATTGCAGGCGAAAAAGTCCTGGGGACGGGGGCCGAAGGTGATGATTTTGAGGTTCTTGACGCCGATATAGGCCCGGGCGATGGGCTCAAAATCGTGGATCATGCCCACGATGTCCTGGGCGGTGCCCACGGGATATTCGGGAATATAGGCGTTCAGGTGGCGCATGCCCAGGTTGTAGCTGCAATTCAGCATGCCGCAGTAGGCGTCGCCGCGGCCGTTGATCATGTCGCCGTCGCCTTCGGCCGCCGCCACGTACATCACGGGGCCGTCAAAGAACTTGGCGATCAAGGTCTCGGGGGTCTCGGGGCCAAAGTTGCCCAGGAACACCACCAGCGCGTTGCAGCCCGCGGCCTGCACGTCGGCCACAGCCTTGCACATATCCTTTTCGTTTTCCACCGTCACGGGGCACTCATAAAGGCCTTCGCCGTAGGCCTTGACGATATTGGCCCGGCGCATTTCGGACAGGGCGATGGGAAAACAGTCGCGGGAAACGGCAATGATGCCCAGTTTGACATCGGGGATATTGGAAAACATGGCAAACATCCTCCTTTAAATATGTACGGGTTTCGTGTCTCTCATTGTAGCCGAAAAAAGTCAGAATTGCAAGGATTTTATTGTGCCCGTTCACGGAATTATGGTATAATGAGACAACGACAACGCAAGAGGTGATCTGATGGATCTGAAAAAAACGGTTCTGGGCCTGGAACTGGGCTCCACCCGCATCAAGGCGGTGCTGCTGGACGAAAAGCATATCCCCATCGCCTCCGGCAGCCATGAATGGGAAAACCGGCTGGTGGAGGGCGTTTGGACCTACACCATGGAGGACATCACGGGCGGCGTGCGGCATTGCTTTGCCGACCTTAAGCGCGACGTGCGGGAAAAATACGGCGTCACCCTCACCACCGTGGGCGCCATGGGCGTCAGCGCCATGATGCACGGCTATCTGCCCTTCGATCGGGATTGGCAGCCGCTGACGGAGTTCCGCACCTGGCGCAACACCATGACCGGCGAGGCGGCGGAAAAGCTGACGGCGCTGCTTGGCTTCAACATCCCCCAGCGCTGGAGCATCGCCCATCTGTATCAGGCCATGCTGAAAAAGGAACCCCATCTGCCCAGGCTGTGCCATCTGACCACGTTGGCGGGCTGCATCCACCACACCCTCACCGGTGAAAACGTCCTGGGCATCGGCGAAGCCAGCGGCATGTTTCCCATCGACAGCGATAAATTGGACTACAACGCCGTTATGGCGGCGAAATTCGACGCCCTGATCGCGGAGGAAGGCTACGATTGGCGTCTGGCTGACATCCTGCCCCGGGTGCTGCTCGCGGGCGAAGGCGCGGGCTGCCTGACGGCGGCGGGCGCGGCCTGGCTGGACCCGGCGGGGGACTTGCAGCCCGGCATCCCCTTCGCTCCCGCCGAGGGCGACGCGGGCACCGGCATGGCCGCCACCAACAGCGTGGCTCCGCGCACGGGCAACGTCAGCGCCGGCACCAGCGATTTTGCCATGATCGTGGTGGAAAAGCTGCCCGGCGTCCACCGGGAGATCGACATGGTGACCACCCCCGCAGGCGCGCCGGTGGCCATGGTGCACTGCAACAACTGCACCAGCGACATCAACGCCTGGGTGGGCATGCTGGCGGAGTTCGCCGGCGCCGTGGGCGCGAAGATCGGCAAGGGCGGCCTTTATACCCTGCTGTTCAACAAGGCCCTGGAGGGCGAGGCGGACTGCGGCGGCCTGCTGAGCTTCAACTATCTGTCCGGCGAGGGCGTCACCGATCTGGACGCGGGCCGTCCCCTGTTCGCCCGCACGCCGGACGCCCGCCTGACCCTGGGCAACTTCATGCGCGCCCACCTGCTGTCCGCCCTGGCCACGCTGAAAATCGGCCTGGACATCCTGACGGGCGAGGAGCAGGTGCGCATCGACCGGCTCTGCGGCCACGGCGGATACTTCAAAACCCCCGGCGTGGGCCAGCGGATGCTGAGCGCCGCCGTGGGCAGCCCGGTGTCCGTCATGGAAACAGCAGGCGAGGGCGGTCCCTACGGCATGGCGCTGCTGGCGGCCTACATGCTGTGGAAGCAGCCCGGCCAGACCCTGGAAAGCTATCTGGACAAAAAGGTTTTTGCCGAAGCGAAATCCTCCACCCTGATGGCGGATGAAAAGGACATCGAGGGCTTCAGCGCCTTCCTGGCCCGGTACAAAAAAGCCCTGCCCGTGGAAAAGGCGGCCATTGATAATTTGTAACAATACAGATCCTTCGGCTCCGCTTTGCTCCGCTCAGGATGACATCGTTTGTTGGATTTTTCTTTGTTCGTTAGCTTTTGCAGCAATTGAAGCCAACAAACAAGCATAAAATCTTCTTCCAATGTCATCCTGAGCGAAGTCGAAGGATCTAATACATACGCTCAAAAATACGTTTATTTGATGAGGTAAACCACATGCTGGAACAACTGAAAGAAACCGTATGGAAAGCGAACCTGCTGCTGCCCAAATACAACCTGGTCACCTTCACCTGGGGCAACGTGTCCGGCATCGACCGGGAACGGGGCCTTGTGGTCATCAAGCCCAGCGGCGTGGACTACGACGCCATGACCGCCCAGGACATGGTGGTCGTCGATCTGGATGGCCAGGTGGTGGAAGGCAAATGGCGGCCCAGCAGCGATACCCCCACCCACGTGGAAATGTATAAGGCCTTCCCGGACTGCGGCGGCATCGTGCACACCCACAGCCGGTGGGCCACCACCTTCGCCCAGGCGGGGCGGGACATTCCGGCCCTGGGCACCACCCAGGGGGATTACTTTTACGGCGCGGTGCCCTGCACCCGGCCCATGACCCCCGAAGAGATCGGCGGGGCGTATGAAAAGGAAACGGGCCGCGTGATCATCGAGACCTTCAAGGATCGCGACCCCGCCGCCGTGCCCGCCGTGCTGGTGTTCAGTCACGGTCCCTTCGCCTGGGGCCGCGACCCCATGGAGGCGGTGCACAACGCCGTGGTGCTGGAGGAGGTGGCCTTCATGGACTGGCACGCCATGATGCTGAACCCCGCCATCGGCCCCATGCAGCAGGAGCTGCTGGACAGGCACTACCTGCGCAAGCACGGCAAAAACGCCTATTACGGCCAAAAATAATGTCGCTTGTCCCCTTTGGTGCCAAACCTTCCATTGACAGCAGGGATTTGTTCCTGTACAATGGAAACACGGTAAATTACCACATCCATCAGAAAAAAAATACGAATTGAAGGGAAGGAAAAAGTCCGTGATCCGTAAAAAACAGTGTGTCGCCATGCTGCTGGCTGGCGGCCAGGGCAGCCGTCTGGGCGTGCTGACCCAGCATATGGCCAAGCCCGCCGTGCCCTTCGGCGGCAAATACCGCATCATCGATTTCCCGCTGTCCAACTGCGCCAACAGCGGCATTGACACCGTGGGCGTGCTGACCCAGTATCGTCCCCTGGAGCTCAACGCCTACATCGGCTCTGGCGCGCCCTGGGATCTGGACGTCAGCCAAGGCGGCGTGTACGTGCTGCCCCCCTACCACACCGGCGCCACCGGCGAATGGTACAAAGGCACCGCCAACGCCATCTACCAGAATCTGCCCTTTATCCAGCAGTTCGATCCCGAATATGTGCTGATCCTCTCCGGCGACCACATCTACAAAATGGACTACGCCGCCATGCTGCGCCACCACATTGAGCACAAGGCCGACGCCACCATCGCCGTCCGCCAGGTGCCCTGGGAGGAGACCCACCGCTTCGGCATCATGAACACCAACGAGCAGGGCAACATCATCGAATTCGAGGAGAAGCCCAAGCACGCCAAGTCCAACAACGCCTCCATGGGCGTGTATGTGTTCACCTGGAGCAAGCTGCGCGACTATCTGACCCGCGACGATCAGAACCCCGAAAGCAGCAACGACTTCGGCAAGAACATCATCCCCATGATGCTGAACGAGGGCTGCACCCTGACCGCCTATTCCTTCAACGATTACTGGAAGGACGTGGGCACCATCTACAGCCTGTGGGAAGCCAACATGGACCTCCTGACCACGCCCCTGCCCATCGACCTGCATGACAAGAAGTGGCGCATCTGCGCCCGCAACTTCGGCGCTGGCCCGCAGTTCATCGCCAATACCGCCGAGGTCAGCGATTCCCTGGTCACCGAGGGCTGCGAGGTGTACGGCATCGTGAAGCACTCCATCCTGTCCACGGGCGTGGTGGTGGAGGCAGGCGCCCAGGTCATCGACAGCGTCATTATGCCCGGCGCCGTCATCCGCCGCGGCGCCATCATCCGCCGGGCCATCGTGGCCGAGAACGCCGTCATCGAGCCCGGCGCCAGCGTGGGCGAGCCCGAAGGCGATATCGCCGTGGTGGGCCAGAACGTCACCGTTCCCGCGGGCGGCAGCGTGGCTGCCGGCGCCCAGCTTGATGTGTAAGGAGGTACATAGCCATGAGCGATTTGATGGGCTTGATTTATACCGGAGATAACGGGGAACGGTTGGGCGAACTGACCTCCCTGCGCGCCGTGGCCGCGCTGCCCGTGCTGGCGCGCTACCGCGTGATCGACTTCGTGCTGTCCTCTCTGGTCTCCAGCGGAGCCAAAAATGTGGGCATCATCATGCAGAAAAACTACCACAGCCTGATCGACCATCTGGGCAGCGGCAAGGAATGGGATCTGCACGGCAAGCACCAGGGGCTGGTGATCCTGCCCCCCTATCAGACCCCCGATAACATCGGCGTGTACAGCGGCCTCATGGACGCCATCCGCAGCAACATGGTGTTCCTGCGCCGCAGCCGCGAGCGCTATGTGGTGGTCACCGATTCCGGCATGCTCTATTCCGCCAACTATGACGACATGCTGGCCCAGCATATCCGCACCGGCGCGGACATCACCCTGATGTACTCCACCGATCACAACCTGCTGCGCTCCGGCTCCGGCCACTACATCCGCGTGGACGAGGAAGGCCGCGTGTGCGAACTGGAGAACCAGCCCATGGTGCCCTCCTTTGAGAACACCTACATGGAAGCCTTCCTGATCCGCCGCGAGCTGCTGATCGAACTGGCTGACCGCGCCGTCAGCCGCGCCCAGTATCACTTTACCCGCGAGCTGCTGCAGCACGCCATCGCCGATCATGATCTGTCCGTCTACGGCTGGAAGAACGACAGCCCCGCCTGGCGGCTGGACACCGTGCAGGCCTACTATGACTGCTCCATGGCCCTCACCAAGCCCGAGATCCGCCAGCAGATCCTGCGCGCGGACCGTCCCGTGTGGACCAAGATGCGCGACGAAATGCCCACCCGCTATGCCCCCGACGTCAAGATCAAGGACAGCCTGCTGGCCGACGGCTGCATCATCGAGGGCACCGTGGAAAACAGCATCATCTTCCGCGGCGTGCGCGTCATGAAGGGCGCGGTGGTCAAGAACGCCGTCATCATGCAGGACGGCTACATCATGCCCGGCGCCCACGTGGAGGGCTGCATCCTGGACAAGCAGGTCACCGTCCGCGACGGCGCCACCCTGTGCGCCCCCGCCAGCTATCCCATGGTCGTCGCCAAAGGCACCACGGTGTAATTTCCCGCAAATAAGATTCTGCCGGAGAGCAACCGCTCCCCGGCAGTTTTTTGTGGGACGGATTGCGTGGAAAACG
Organism: uncultured Eubacteriales bacterium; assembly: GCA_902764185.1. GTDB lineage: Bacteria > Bacillota > Clostridia > Christensenellales > Aristaeellaceae > SFMI01. The sequence goes on along the minus strand of CACWUV010000038.1, from coordinate 227 downwards.
AAAATTGGCAAGGGGTTCCGTTGGGCCTCCGCGGCCCAAACCCGCGCCAGGAGACTTCGCCTCCTGGACCTCAGCGGGCGAACTGGCTTGATTTCGTTATCAAACAACTTTCGCCAGTTTAGCTTTCGGTTTGGTTGCAAAGAATCGTCTGGGGCCTTGAAAAAGCCGTCATCCGTCAGATTGTCGCAAGCGCCATCTGACGTCTGCCTGCTTTTTCGGAATCGCTG
>CACWUV010000037.1 GCA_902764185.1 uncultured Eubacteriales bacterium | reverse complement strand
GGGCGCCAGGCCGAAATATTCGTCCACGCCCGCGCCGGTCTTGCCCAGCACGCCCGCGCTGTGGGCCTCGTCCACATAGAGGAAGCAGCCGTATTCCTTTTTGAGCCGCACATATTCGGGCACGGGAGCGATGTCGCCGTCCATGCTGTAGGCGCCTTCGCACACGATGAGCACCTTGGCAAATTTATCCCGCTGGGTGCGCAGGATGCTTTCCAGGGCGGCCACGTCGTTGTGGGGGAAGGCCTTGCACACGGCGTCGCTCATGCGGCAGCCCTCGTGGATGCTGTTGTGGGCCAGGGCGTCATATACGATCAGGTCGCCCTTGCCGCAGAAATTGCCCACGAAGGTCACGTTGGTGGCGTGGCCGCTGACCAGCACCACCGCGTCCTCGGTGTGCTTCCAGTGGGCGATGGCGGCCTCCAGCTCCTCGTGCAGCTTCTTTTCGCCGCCCAGCAGGCGGCTGCCGCTGGGAGAGGTGCCGTACTTTTTGACGGCGTCGATGGCGGCCTGCACGGTTTCGGGCCGGCCACTCATGCCGGCATAGTTGTAGGAGCCAAAGTTCAGCACCTCCTGGCCGTTGACCATGGAGGTATCCCGCACGATGGACTCGTGGCATACAAAGTAGGGATTTTCGCCCCGCAGGCTCTTGAGGCGCTTTTGCAGGGCCTGGTATTCCGGCATGTCCTCCACCCGGGTGATGGGCTTCACCTTGCCGGGGGCGTTCTCGGTATGCCGGGCGGGCAGATCGCCGTGGAGCCGGGCGCGCACCACGTTGGCCACGTCCCGGGCGCAGGTGCACTGGGCGGTGTCCTCCTCCTCCAGCAGCACGCCGTAGGTCTCCTCGATCTTGAGCATCACGCTCAGCATTTGCAGGCTGTCGCCGCCCAGGTCGTCGATAAAGTGGGCCGTGGGCAGGATGGGCGTATCGACGGCCAGGGCTTCGGCAAAGAACTCCAGCACCTTCTTTTCGATGTCGTCCTGGCTGGGCCCGGAGAGCTCGAGCTCCTCCACCGGAGCTTTTTTGATCACGGGCACGGTACCGCCGTCCAGGGGCGAGCAGTTGAAGGTGCCGTTTTCGATCTGCTGGCGCAGCAGCACGCGCTTGACCTTCAGGGTGCCGCTGAGGGGCAGCTTTTCCGGGGTGGCCAGGATGACCCGGGCTTGCTTGGAAGCGGGCAGGGTGCGGTTGCGCTCGTCGGCCTCCGCCTTCACCTTGGCCCGCACAGCCCCGTCGTAGAATTTGCTGCCCAGGGACAGGACCAGCGTCACCTGCTCCCGGCCCTTGTCGCCGGTGCCCAGCACCGTCATCATCTCCACGTCGTTCATGCCGGAGAAGGCGTTTTCGATTTCGTCGGGATAGATGTTTTCGCCGGAGGCGCCGATGATCACGTCCTTCACGCGGCCTTCGATGTGCAGGCGGTTCTTCTTGTCAAAGCGCACCAGGTCGCCGGTGTGGTACATGCCGTTTTCGTCAAGATCCGGAGGCAGTAGACGGCCGTCCCGCAATTGGCCGATGTGGATGGCGTCGCTGCTGATGATCAGCTCGCCCTGGGGCGTCAAGCGGCTCTGGGCGATGGGCAGCAGCTGGCCGCTGCATCCGCTGAGACGGGCGCTCAGCTCCATGTCGCCGTCGTAGGCGGTGACGGCGGTTTCCGTCATGCCGTAGCCGAAGGACACGTTGTAGCCCAGGGTGGCCATGGTGCGCAGGTGCTCATAGGGCGCGTTGGCGCCGCCCAGGGCGATCTGCACCACCGTGGGGCCGAACAGCTGGGCGTTGATGGACTTGAACAGGATGTTGCGGGCCAGCCAGAGACCGCCCTCGGGCCACACCCGCTGGCTGAGGAGCGAGATCTTTTGCAGCGTACGGAAGGCCGCCCGCTTGCGGGTGGGCTGACCGGCCAACTTCTTTTGCACGTTGCTGCTGATGCCGTTGATCAGCATGGGCACCGCCAGCACGAAATCCACCTTGCACAGGCGGCAGGTTTTGAGGATGGTCTCCGGCGCGCGATCGTGGAGGAACACCTGGGGGTTGCCCTCCAGCATGCCGGGGAACAGGTTGGTCATCATGCCGAACACGTGGTTCAGCGGCAGGAAGCACAGCATGCGCTGGCGGCCCAGATGCTCCGCCGTCATGCAGCGGCGCTTCTGCTGCTCCATGAAGGCGATGCTCTGCAGGCACACCGCCCGGCCGTCATACACATACACCCGGCTGGTGTCCGTGGTGCCCGAGGTGCACAGCGCCATGCGGTCGGCCCACTGGGGCGCAAAGCCCTTGCTGAATACGCCCTCAGTCAGATCCCCCGGGGTACGCTGGGCGTATTCCGCCAGAGAATCCCGGTGGCGGCCCGTCACCAGCGCGGTGGCGCCCGCCTGGGTCATCAGGTGGCGCACGGCGCCGTCGTTCAGCGTGGGGTCCAGCAGCAGCGGCTTGCGGCCCGCCGCCAGCAGCGCCCAGAAAAGGATGGGCCAGGCCACCTGGGTCTCCAGGCACAGGCCCACCCAGCCGTCCGGACGGCCCAGAGCGGCATCCTGAATGCGGGCGGCGGTCTGCAGCACCCGGGTGCGGAATTCCTCATAGGTGATCTGCTGCTCCCGATCCTTTTCCAGCCAGATCAGGGCAGGGGCGCCGCCTTCGCGGCACATCACGTCAAAAAAGTTTTCAAAGCAAAGGTTCTGCCGAAGCAGCTCGCATTTTTGATCCCGAGTCAAAGCCATGAATGATCACACCTCTTTGGAAGAAAAATAGTAGGCGGAAATAAAGCGGTTGAAGAGCTTGCGGGGCAGCAGATTGTGGAGCCATACGGCGGCGCGCTGCACCGGCGAGGCCACGATGAGCCGCGCGGGGGGATGGGCGCTGCCCACGGCCCGGGCCACGGCGCGTCCCACGCGCTCCGGCGGCAGGCCGTGGCTTTCGTCGTGGTGGATCTTGTCCGTTCCCTGACGGAAGGCCGCGGCATAGGGAGAATCCGGCGCGATGTGGGTCAGCCGGTATTTCTGGCTGCCGCCCCGGCAATCGCCGGGCTCCACCACGGTGACGCGGATGCCAAAGCGCCGGGTCTCCTGGCTCAGCGCCTCGCCATAGGCCTCCACGCCGTGCTTGGTGACGCAGTAGGCCCCCTGGAAGGGAATGGAAAAGAGCCCGTTAAGGGAGGAGAACAGCACGATACGGCCGCCGCCCTGCCTGCGCATCTGCGGCAGCGCCGCCTGCACGCAGCGGGTCATGCCGATGAGGTTCACCCGCAGCATGTTTTCCAGGGTGTCCGCGGGCAATTCCTCCAGCGGCGCCATGGTAAAGGTGGCGGCGCAGCACACCAGGGCGTCGATGCGGCCGCGCTCCCGGAGAATGGTCTCCACGGCGGCGCGGACGCTGCCTTCTTCCGTCACGTCCAGCGCCAGCGCGCGGCAGCCTGCGGGCGGCTGCTGGCCCTGGGCGAAGGATCGCGCGCCGGCATATACGGTGTGTCCTTCCTGCGCCAGAGCTTCCGCCACGGCGCGGCCCAGGCCGGAGGACGCGCCGGCAACCAACACGGTTTTGACAGGCATCAATGGGCTTCTCCTCTCCAAATGAAATCGTTTTTCATTGTATCATGGTCAAAATCCGCGTGTCAACGCAGTTGAAGAAACGCCATTTTTCTGACAAACTCCTTTTCCTCTTTTGCCGCATTTTGCCGGGCATGGCCGGGCGCGTCCCGGCGCACACTGGCGGTAAAGGGGGAAAAGCGCATGAAGGATATGAATCGGCGGCTGCGGTGCCTGCTGGCGGCGGCGGTGGTGGCGGTGACGGCGGTGCTGAGCGCGGGCCTGCCCTTGGGGGCCTTGAACGCCTCCGCCACCCAGGATGAAGCCCTGGGCACGGGCAGCGCGCGGCCTGCCATTTCCGTGGATCTGCCGCGGCTTTTCGGCATCAATCAAAACGCGCCCAGCCACGCGGGGCAGGTCATCGTGCCCGGCGGCGCGGCGGTGGGCGTGGCCATTGCCACCCAGGGCGTGCTGGTGGTGGGCCTGGGGGAAGGCGCGGGCATGCAGGCGGGCCTGCGGGCGGGCGATCTGCTGCTGTCCGTCAACGGCATCCCTTTGTCGGACGCCGCGGTGCTCACCGACGCGGTGACGGCGGCGGAGGGGCAGCCGCTGTCCCTGACCATCGACCGGGACGGCCGGGAGCGCACCGTGATGGTGACGCCCCGGTTTGATCAGAGCGCGGGCAGCTGGCGGCTGGGCCTATGGGTGCGGGACAGCACGGCGGGCGTGGGCACCCTGACCTATTATGATCCTCAAAACGGCGCTTACGGCGCGCTGGGCCACGCCATCACCGATACGGACACCGGCAGCATCCTGCCGGTGCGCCAGGGCGGGCTTATGCAGGCGGAAATCGTGGATGTCCGCCGGGGCCAGCGGGGCACGCCGGGGGAATTGCGGGGCAGTTTTCTGCGGGAGCAGGTGCGGCTGGGCACGGTGAAAAAGAACAACGTGTTCGGCATATTCGGCGCGCTGGACGCTCCCTGGCAAAATCCCATCTATCCCGACGGCCTGCCCGTGGGCGGCCGCGGCCAGGTGCACCCCGGCCCGGCCAGCATCCTTTCCACAGTCAGCGGCACCGAGATCCGGGAGTACGCCGTGGAGATCACCCAGGTCATCCGCCAGAGTGCCCCCGCCCCCAAATCCCTGGTGCTCCGCGTCACCGACGACGCCCTTCTCTCCGCCACCGGCGGCATCGTCCAGGGCATGAGCGGCAGCCCCATCCTGCAGGATGGCTGCGTCATCGGCGCGGTGACCCACGTGTTCGTCAGCGATCCCACCCAGGGCTACGGCGTGTATATCGACTGGATGCTGGAGGAGAGCGGCGGGATCATATAAGAAAGGGGCGCAGGTTTCGCTACGCCCCTTGTAATATACCCCTGCCAAAACAGCGGCGGGATCACGCCATGGGTTTGTGATTTTCCTTGGAAAAATGCGCTTTTGCCATGTCCATCCAGGCGTCGTCGGGACCGTCGGCCTCGGTCATGCCAAAGAAGTAATGGGCCACGTGGTACTCTGCGTCCCACAGATCGGGCTTCAAGCGCTCCACCACGGCGTTGAGAGGCGCGGCGTCATAGGGGGTATGGCGCAGGGAGACGACGCCGTTTTCGATCACGGCGTAAAAGGCGTCCTTGCTGGGCTCGTCGGGGCGGCGATAGGACGCGCTGCCGGGGTTGAGCCACAGGCCGTTTGCAAACTGCACCATCATCTGGCGGTGGGTATGGCCGAAGATCATGCGCCGCTCCTGGCCGGGACGGGCGGGACCGATGTAGTTTTCCGCCCAATATTTGTCAAAGTGGTACTGGCTTTCGATGATCTCATAGCGCGGGCCGTACTGGTGCTGGATCATGTACGCGATGCCGTCCGCCTCAAAGCAGATGTGCTGGGGCAGGCTTTCCAGAAAAGCGACGTCGCTTTCGCCCATCACCTGGCAGTTGTAATGCACCCAGGAATACCGATCCTTGGGCACATCGTGATAGCTTTCCTCCCGGTAGGTTTTGATCACCCGCTTGTCATGGTTGCCATACACGGCATGGACGCCGTGATCGCGGAGCCAGCCGATGGCGGCCGCGGGATCGGGACCGTAATCGGAATAATCGCCGGCGGCGTAAATGGCGTCGGCGTCCCCTTCCTTTTCCCAGATGGCGCGGATGCCCTGGGGATTGGCGTGCAGATCGGATACGATCAACAGTTTCATACTTCAAATGCTCCGTTCATGAAAAATGGCCGCGCCATGGCGATGATGGCGCGGCGCTTGCGTTCGGGGGATTATTTGCCGATCAGCTCGTTGAGCTCATCCAGCACGGGGTCGATCAGGTAGGAGTTGGTGGCGACCCAATCTTTCCAGTTCTGCTCCACGTCGCCGTCCTGCAGCACGATGGCGGCATACTCATCCGGATAGGTGAAGCCGATGCGGCTCATGGCGTCGGAGGAGTGCATCAGCACGGTCCAATCCACGGGGGCGATGCTCTTTTCGTCCGCCAGCTCGTTCTTGGTGATGTAGAGCTGGGCCACGCGGTCGCGGTATTCCTTCTTATAGGCGGGGTTGATCAGGGTGAAGTCGTCGCTCATGATCACCAGGCGGTGATACACGGGATAGATGGAGGCATACTTGCTGCGGGCGCTCTGGCCCTCGGCATAGTGGGACACGATCTCGCCGTTCTCGTCATAGTCCCAGTCCTCGCCCTTGAAGCCCATGCGGATCAGCATCTGGGCGTCGTCGGTGGCGGCGTAGTCCATCAGATCCATGTAGCGCTCAAATTCCTCGGTGGGGATGTTGGGCTTGAACATGACATAGCCGGAGTAGTTGATCAGCTCGCTGCCATGATATTTGCCGTCCTCGCCGATGACGGCGGCCACGTGGACCACGTCGTCATACTCGGCGTTCAGGTTGGTCTTGACATAGTTGGCGGTCAGATCCATGAAGGAGGCCATGCCCTGCATGATGGTCATGCCCGCGATGCCGGCAATGTAGAAGTCCTCCTGGGCCTCGGTGCCGGTGTAGGAATAGAATTCGGGCGCCAGCAGGCCCTCGTCAATGGCCTGACGGTAGAGCTTGAGGCCGGTCAGGGTGTCCTCGCTGGCGGGACCCCAATGATACTTGCCATCCTCGCCGATGTAGAATTCATTGGGCGTATCCTGGCCGCCGGAATAGGAGCTGTTGGGCAGGGTGAACAGGTAGTTGGCCCACAGCGGCTGCACGGCGATGGGGATCAGGCGCTCGCCCACGTTGCCGGGGTCCTTTTCCTTGAGCAGACGGGCGAATTCCATCAGCTCGCTGGTCTTATAGGCGTCCTTGAGCTCGAAGCCCACGGCCTGGGCCCAGTCCTTGCGCAGATAGACGCTCATGTGGGTGACGATCTTTTCCGCGGGATAGTTGTTGGCGAAGATCGCGCGGGGGAACACATAGGTGCCGCCGGCCTTTTCGGCCACGGCGTCGCCGATGGCGGTCATCTCGAAGGCCTTGGCGGCGTTGGGCCAGCGTTCCTTCCAATCATCCGGGAAGCGATAGATCAGGCCCTGGTCGAAGTAGTTCATCATCTCGCCGTTGTTGTACTGGTTGGCGATGACCACGTCGGGCATGTTCATGGCGTTGATCCAGATGCGGATGTTCTCCACGCCGTTTTCGTTGGACAGGGAGATCATATCCCAGTCGAAGTTGAACTTGTCCTCGAAGTGCTTGGACAGCGCGTCGCCGTTGTAGTCAACGGACTCGTTGACGTTGTAGGAGGCCACTTTGAAGGTCAGATGGGTGTCGTAATCCGCCAGAGCGGTCACGCCGGAGCCCAGCAGCATCATCGCGGCAAGCAGCAGAGCCAGGAGCTTTTTCATTGCATATTCCTCCCTTTCATGGATTATTTGGGACATAAGTGATATATATTTTATATCACGAAAACCTGCTGCGGCGATATGAACAATTTTATGCTTGGTTGGGACAAAATTATGTTTTTTCCGCTGCCTCCGTAGACAGGGAGCCGCAAAGATGGGATAATAGGCAAAAGGATTGCCGGGAGGGATATGGATGAGCAGGCAAAACGCAATAAAACCGGGCCTGAGCCTCCGCAGCCGCGCCATGGTGTGCATCGGCGCGCTGATCGGCTTTGTGGTGCTGGTCACCCTGGTGTACGCGCTGACCTTCCGCGCGCTTCGGAACGACCTGGTGACCCGCCGCTACAACGCCATGGCCGAGGAGATAGAAAGCAGCCTGGCGGACAGCGAGCGCCGCGCCCAGGAGCTGACCACCATGCTCAGCTATTCCACGGAGAACCAAAAGGCATTGTACGCGCCCTATATCTATGATCGCTTCCGGTATCTGCAGGTTGCCCGGGATACGATCTACAACTTTAAAAACATGGACAACGGCATCACGTCCATCCTGCTGAGCGACCCCTCCGTCGGGCGCAAGATCTCTTTGCCGGATTCCTATACGGATTTTGAATTGGCAGCCATCGCGGCCGCCGATTTTGAGACGGCGGGCTACATGCCTGTACGCTCCGGGCTGCACGCCGCCCCGGACGGATCGGCCCAGTTTTTGTATATGACCCGCTTCCGGGAGGTGCAGGGCCGTCCCGGCAGCAGCGGCAGCCAAAGCGGCGTCTGCGCCATTCTGTATGACGCGGCTGCCTTCGCCGGGCTGGATGCCTTTTTGACGGGCGGACGGCGGTGGGTGGTTTTGCGGGATGAGGCCGGGCGCTTTGTTTTGGGCGCCGGTCAGGCGGAGCTTCCTCCCGCCCAGGAGCAGCCCATCGCCCAACTGCGGGTGGAGGAAACCGCCTATTACGGCTTTTCCTTTGAGGCGGAAGCCCAGGGCTGGCGGATCACCTGCTATTTTCCCCAGGCGGAGCTGCTGGCAGATCCCTCCGACGGCATCATGGGCCGGGTGTCCCTGGCGATCGCCCTGGCGGCCTTGGCCGCCATCGGCACGGTGCTGGCCAATCTGCTGTTCGTGGCCCGCAATATCCATACGCTGTCCGCCTCGGTGGCCGGCATCCCGGAAAAGAGCGGCAGCCGGGCAGCCGCGGCGGGACTGCCGGAAATGCAGGCGCTGGCCGACCAGGTCAACGATATGCTGGCGCGCATCGACCAGGCAAACACCGCCAGCGCGGAGGCGCATCAGAAGGTGTATGAGGCCACGTTGGCCAAGCAATCCGCCCAGATGGCCTTTTACCGCAGCCAGATCGACCCGCATTTCCTTTTTAACACCCTGGAATGCATGCGCAGCATGGCCCAGCACTACGGCGTGTCTCCCCTGGAAGAGATGATCGGCTCCACCAACCAGCTGCTGCGCTACTCCCTGCACGCGCCCTTCATCGTCACCCTGCGGGAGGAGCTAGAGGCGGCGTCCGCGTACATGCGGGTGATGAACCAGCGCACCATGGAGCGCTACCGGTACGACCTGCGGGTGGAAGAAGCGCTTTTGCAGCGCCCCGTGCTGTCCATGCTGCTCCAGCCGCTGATGGAAAACGCCGTCCGCCACGGCGCGCGGCATATGGGCAAAAGGCAGTTTGTGCTGACGCTGGAGGTGACCGCCGATGCCGGCAATGATGATACGGTGCTCCGGCTGACGGATAACGGCTGCGGCATACCGTCCGAAATGATTCTTCAACTGAACGCGGACATCACGGAGGACCACGACGGCTTTGGCGAAAGCATCGGCGTGCGCAACCTGCGCCGCCGCCTGGCCGCCACCGACAGCCGCTGCACCCTGCGTTTCGAATCGCAGCAGGATGTATATACCACCGTGACCGTGCGGCTTCCGCGCTCGCTGGCATTGCCTGCGATATAACGCAAATCCCCCTTCCCACCCATGCAACGAACATAAAAAAGTCCGATTTTGGGTTAAATCTGTCCATTTATTGACCAGAACCATCCATGTTATGATATATATGTCAGAAAACACAGATCCTACGAGAGGCTGGCATACAAGCGGAACGGAGGGATGATCGTGCAAAAAAGCAAAACAGCTCCTGTAAACAACCTGCGGCCAGGCGGCAGACGGCTGGGTCTTTGGGCCACGCTGGTCAAGTACCGGGCCATCTATATCCTGCTGCTGCCGGGCGTCATCTGGTATCTGATGTTTGCAGTGGCGCCGCTGTTCGGCCTGCAACTGGCCTTCAAGACCTACCGGGCCAACATGGGCATCTGGGGCAGCCCCTGGGCAGGCACCCGGAACTTTGACCGCATGTTCAGAAACCCGGAGTTCGCCAACGCCATCCGTCAGACGCTGCTGATCAACGTGCTGCGCCTGCTGGTCACCTTCCCCTTCCCGGTGATCATGGCCGTGTTCTTCAACGAGATGCGCTTCAAAAAAGCCAAGAACCCCTTGCAGGTCACCTTCACCCTGCCCCATTTTCTCAGCTGGGTGGTGGTTGCCAGCATCTTCAATAACCTCCTGTCCTCCGATGGCTTTGTCAATAACCTGATCGTCGCCCTGGGCGGCGCCCGGGTCAAGATCATCGGCAATTCCAGCGTGTTTTTACCGCTGCTGTATTTTACCGACATCTGGCGCTCGGCAGGCTGGAGCATGATCGTGTACCTGGCCGCCATCACGGACATCGATATGGAGCAGTACGAGGCGGCGGAGATCGACGGCGCCTCCCGCTGGCAGATGATCACCCACGTGACCCTGCCCAGCATCAGCAATACCATCGTGATCATGTTCATTCTGGCGGCGGGCAACATCATGACCGCGGGCTTCAACCAGGTGTTCAACTTCTCCAACGCCGCCGTGCGCAAGACGGCGGAGACGCTGGATATGTATATCTACCGCATCACCTTCCAGGCCGCGCCGGACTTTGGCTTCTCCATGGCCATCACGGTGTTCCGCTCGGTCATCAATATGCTGCTGCTGCTGATCACCGACCGCGGCGCCAAGCTGCTGGGCGGCTCCGGCCTGTTCAGCATCAACCCCAACTGACAGGGAAGGGAGGAAAGATTCATGCTGCAGAAGACTGCCGTCAAGTCCTACAAGCGGGATAAGATCATGGCGCTGGACGTGGTGCTGCTGGTAATCATGGTATTTCTGGCGCTGCTCATCGTGGTGCCCATGGTCAATGTGCTGGCCATCTCCTTTGCCACCCAAAGGGAATATCTGAACACGCCGCTGCTGCTGGTGCCCACCAAGCCCACCCTGGATGCCTACCGGGCGCTGTTCAACGACGGGCGCATTTGGATCGGCTACCGCTCCACCCTGACGCTGGTGCTGCTGGCCGTGCCCGTCAATATGCTGCTGACCACCACCATCGCCTACGCGCTCAGCCGCGGGCATTTTCCGGGCCGCAAGGCGCTGATGTACCTGATCGTGTTCACCATGCTGTTCCAGGGCGGCATCATCCCCCTGTATCTGCTGATGAAGAGCTACGGCCTGCTGGATTCCTTCTGGTCGGTGGTGTTTGCCATGGGCATCAACACCTTCTATATGATCCTGATGATGAACTACTTTTCCTCCATCCCCATGGCGCTGATCGAATCGGCGCGCATCGAGGGCGCGGGAGAATGGCGCATCCTGCTGCAGATCGTGCTGCCTCTGTCCATGCCCATCTTCGCCACGGTGGGGCTTTATTATCTGTCCGACCGGTGGAACGAATGGTATCATCCCATGATCTTCATCAATTCCACCAAGAAAACCGTGCTGCAATTGGTGCTGCGCAATAACGTCAACGAGACCAAGCAGGCGGAGGACTTCGTATATGAGGGCATGAAAGAGCTGCCCTTCACCTCCGGCGTCAAGATGGCCTGCGTGGTGATGACCATGCTGCCCGTCATGTGCGTCTATCCCTTCCTGCAGCGCTATTTCCTCAAGGGGATGCGCGTGGGCGCGGTGAAGGGCTGAGCCGCTGAGAGAAGGTGCGCTTCATGCAGCAAAAGAGACGCATTGCCTTTGTGGATGACGAGCCCTGGGTGCTCATCGGCATCCGGGACATCATCGACTGGGCGGATTACGGCTTTGAATGCGCATACACCTTTCAGAGCGCGGAGGAGGCGCTGGAGACCCTGGCGCAGGACCCGGTGGACGCCATTGTCAGCGACATCCGCCTGCTGGAAATGAGCGGGCTGGAGCTGGTATGTCAGCTCAAGGAACGCTCCCTGGTGCGGGTGGCCGCCATCGTCAGCGCCTACCGGGATTTCAACTATGCCAAGCAGGCCATCCTGCAGGGGGTCATATATTATCTGCTCAAGCCGCTGGATCGGGGCGAGGTGCGCGACATGGCGGAGCGCATGAAGCGCCAGCTGGACGAGATGGACGCCCTGAGAGATGCGCAGGACAGCAAACCGGACGATGCCTCGCCCGAGCTGTCTCCGCGCCCGGGCAACTGGTACCTGCTTTTGGAGGGCAATGCGCTGACGGGCGTGAGGATCGTATCGGAATATCCCTTGCCCAAGCATCACGCGGTGCTGGTGAACACCGAGCAGCAGGTCCCTGTTTCCTCCCTGCGGCCCGGCTTCAGCCGGCGGCGGGAACTGCCCACGGATATCCAGGCCATGCTGCACGAGGCCGATCTTTCCAGGCGGCTGGAGTTTCGGTTCTGCACCGATGAATTTGCGGAAAATATCCAGCTGTATATCGCGCGCAATTTTTCCAATCCCGAGCTGCGCATCGCAAACATCGCGGAGGAATTCTATATCTCCGAGGTCTATCTGAGCGAGTACTTCAAAAAGCGCACGGGCATGACCATCGGCAATTTCCTGATCCATGTCCGCCTGAAGGAAGCCGAATGGCAGCTGATCAATACCATCCATCCGGTTTCCGCCATCGCCGAGAACGTGGGCTACTTGGACGCCGGGTACTTTGCCCGGATCTTCCGCAAGAAGAAAGGGGAATCGCCGGAAAGGTTCAGGCGGCTGCATAAAACAGAAGGGCGAGCGGATCGCAGATAAGAAAGATGAAAATGCCTGACCCGATCCCCGCTGGCATAGCTTGATGACGATGGTTTGCGTTTCCGGCCCAACGCGGGGGTATGGAGGCTGTATCGGCTGGATGCGGGCGGAGAGCGGCGGAGCGCATAAAACGAGCGGGACGCAGGGCAATGCGTTTCGCTTTTTTGTTTGGCTGATTTTGCTCGGAAAATGTGATGTATACCCGGCTATAAGGCTCATGAAATGTGATAACTAGAAGAAAATAGGCCCATTTTTTGTGGTTTCGCATTGAAAAGCCTATCGCAAAGCATTATAATAGACCGTGGGAGGTGGAATGGAATGTATCTGAAACGAAAAATCGATTTATATCTTGCGGACTGGAAAAGCGCGAACGGTCATAAGCCTTTGATCGTGAAAGGCGCGCGGCAGATCGGCAAGACTGAGTCCATCCGCGCCTTCGGACAGCAGCAATATACCAGCTTTATTGAAATCAATTTTATATTTGAACCGCAGTATAAACAGATTACGGTGGATGGCTATTCCGCACGGCAAATCATCAAGAATTTGTCGCTGATCAATCCCTCTTTCCGGTTTATTCCCGGCGAGACGCTGATCTTTTTCGATGAATTGCAGGATTTTCCGGATATTGCCACCAGCTTGAAATCCTTTCGGGAGGATGGGCGGTTCGACGTTATCTGCTCCGGTTCGCTGCTTGGAATCAATTACAGGCAGATTGAAAGCGTGAGCGTGGGGCATAAGCAGGATTATGAAATGCGTTCCCTGGATTTCGAGGAGTTTCTTTGGGCCAAGGGATATGACGGCCAAATCGTTAACGGCCTGTTGGAACATATGCTTACGATGAAGCCATTTAACGATTTGGAGCTGTCCCGCTTCAATTCTTTGTTCATGGATTACTGCGTGCTGGGCGGCATGCCCGCCGTGGTGCGGCAATACATAGAAACGGGGACGTTTGAAGGAACGCTGGATATTCAGCGCCAGCTGCTGCTCGACTATGAGGAAGATGTGCGAAAGTACGCGCAGGGGATCGATCAGACGCGCATCATCAACGTACTGCGCCATATTGCGCCGCAGCTTGCGAAGGACAACAAGAAATTTCAGATTTCCAAGGTCGCTTCCGGCGCAAGGTTCCGTGATTATCGCGGCTGTATCGATTGGCTGCTGGACAGCGGGATCGTTCAGGCATGCTATTGCCTTTTGCATCCCGAGCTGCCATTGGGCGGCAATTATGACGCCGATAAATTCAAATTGTATTATGCGGATACGGGATTGCTGGTGGCTTCGCTGGACGCGGAAGCGCAGGAGGAATTCCGGGCGCATAGAAACCTGGGCGTATATAAAGGCGCGTTGTATGAAAACATCGCTGCAGAAGCCTTGGCGAAAAGCGGGATGCCGCTGTATTACTACAAGCGGGAGGATTCCACGCTGGAGGAGGATTTTTTTGCCAGAACAGCCAAGGCGCTTGTGCCCATTGAGGTGAAAGGTGGAAACAACAGCACCCAGTCGCTCCGCACGCTGATCAAAAGCGATAAATACCCCGATATTCATTATGGAATCAAGCTTGTTCATGGCAATTTGGGTCATGCGAATCAGATTTATACGTTCCCGCATTTCTGCGCGTTTTTGCTGGGAAGGTTTTTGCATGGCTTTGTGCCGCAAAATGAATAAAGGGAAAGGGACATTCCTGTTGTTGACCGAAAAGCATGCGCCGCCTCGATTTCCGTGGATGGCAGTTTGCTGAAAGCAATGCAGCATATTCTGCGCGCTTTGGAATGCGCTGACCGGGCGTGATCTCTTTTCCGCGAAAAAGACGTTGACAACCCTCCCCGTTTCATGTTACCATACCCTCCGTCAGCAGAAGCTGGCAAAAATTCCGGAGAACGAATGGTATCATGAAGGTGCCGAAGGCCGTCAGAAGATGGCCTTGGGCACTTTTTATATTTTTTTACAAACGGGAGGACGAACATGAAGAAAAACAACGCGCTGAACATCCGCAAAATGGTTTATGCGGCTCTTTTCCTGGCTTTAGCGATGGTGCTGCCCTTTTTGACGGGCCAGATTTCCCAGATCGGAACGCTCATCAGCCCGCTGCACATTCCCGCCCTGCTCTGCGGCTTCATCTGCGGCTGGCCCTGGGGATTGGCGGTGGGCGTGGTCACGCCGCTGCTGCGCGCCCTGCTCTTTGGCATGCCGCCTTTCCCCAACGCGGCGCTGCCCATGGCGTTTGAGCTGGGCGCTTACGGCCTGCTGACCGGGCTGCTGTATCCCCTTTTCCTCCGTGTCTATCGGAAGGAGAACCATCTGCCCGCCATCCTGACCGCCCTGATCCTTGCGATGATCGGCGGCCGCATCGTGGGCGGCGCCGCCAAAGCCGCGCTGCTGACCTTCGGCTTTATCGGCAGCCAGAGCCCCTATACCTTTGCGGCCTTCTTTGCCAGCTATTTTACCTCCACCGCCCCCGGCGCGCTCATCCACGCCGTATTGATCCCCGCCATCGTGCTGGCGCTGGAAAAGGCGAAGCTGTCCCTCCTGGTGAAATAAGCGTCTTGGTCTAAAAGAAACAGATCCTTCCGGCACGGGAGGATCTGTTTCTTTTTGCGCCGCCGCGTTATGCCCTTTTGTATAGAGCCTGTTTCTGCTGGCCCGCTCTCGCTAAAAATGATCCACAGGATCATTTTTAGACGCTGCGAGCCCAGCAAACCATCGTCAAAGCGCCGTGAACTGCAAGGCGATCCGCTCGAAACTGCACATTCCTCATTATTAGATACAGACGATAATTCCGCAGAAAAGTTATATTTTTAGTCCTTCTTCAGTTTCGGCTCGTGATACTCCATCCCCTGATCATATTTGACGGTCTCCGGCGGCACCTCCAGCAGCTCGGGGTGCTCCAGATATTTTTCGATGGCGGCGAAGAAGCGGGCGTAATGGGCGCCGGAGCAGACGCGCTCGTCGGCGGTGATGCCGATGGGCAGAAAGCGCTTCATGCGGGTCTCGCCCTTTTCCACCACGGCCACCTTTTCCACCAGGCCCATGCCAAAGAACATGCTCACGTCGCCAAAGTTGTAGATGTGGTGGTTGACGTGATGCAGGCCGATGGAGGCGTTGTTGGTAATGTACATGCCCACGTAGAAGGGAAGCTCGTTGATCAGCGCGCCGGGAGCCAGGCCGTAGCGATCCAGCAGGCGCACCAGGCCCACCACCACCGTGGCCAGGCCGGGCATGCTGAACAGGAAGGCCAGCAGCTTATCTATAAAGCCCGGCTGGACGTTCTCGCCCCGGTTGGCCTCCACGGCGGCCACCATGCGGTCGCGCACGTCGTACAGGGTGTCCTTGGGGTCAAAGCGGATGCTGACCACCGTTTCGCCCTGATCCGCGTCCTGGGGGGATTTGAGCATGGTGAAGGCCACGCTGCAATTGTTGCGGGCAAAATACTGCTTGTTCATGATGAAGCGGTTGACCTCGGGATTCTCGCTGACGGCCCGCACATAGGCCGCCACGATGATCTGCATGTGGGTCAGCTTCTGATCCTTTTCCTGCATCTGGGCGCTGATGTAGCGGGTCATTTTTTCCCAGTCGATGCGGTGCTGCAAAAACACCTGGGCGTCGCAGCGCATGGGCATCACGTAGGGAGTAATCTGCACCACCGGGTCGATCCCTTTGACGCGGCGGCCATCCGGCCTTCTTCCAAACATGGGTATGCCTCCTCGTATTATAGTGTCGTAGTTTATAGCTCCTCACCAAGAGCTGTGCTACACTGCTGGGGATGCTGTGGATTGGTATTGTCCTCCTACCGCAAGA
>CACWUV010000036.1 GCA_902764185.1 uncultured Eubacteriales bacterium | reverse complement strand
CACGATGCCCAGCACCACGGCGATGATGGCCAGCCGCCACCACTTCTTTTCGCCCAGCAGCATGCCGTAGAAGAACATCAGCAGCGCCGCCGTGACCACGAAGCCCAGGGGCTCCAGAATGAAGGAGGACACGATCAGGATGACCATGCCCAGGAACATCTTGGACTTTAAGAAGGCCACGCTGTTCTTGCAGAAAGCGGCGGGGGTGAAGTCGGGCTTGCCCTTGTTCTTCTTGATGATCTTATAGATGTTGATGGCGATGCAGATCAGCAGCAGGATGATGATCGCCTTGGGCCACACGCTGGGGTGCAGCACGTTGGGGTTCTTCAGATAGCTCTTGGGAACCTTGGCTTCCAGAACGTGCGTAAAGTAGGTAAACCCCAGGAACACGAACAGAAGCGCGTTGCAAATCAGTTCAAACAAAGGATGTCAGCTCCTTTTATTTTGGCTTGTCTTGGGTTTAAACCGCGGAAGCCGGGGAAGAGGAAGCTCTTCCCCGGCCCGTTAAAGCCTTGTCAGGGATTACTTCAGATCGTCGTAATCCTTTTCCAGGGTTTCCTGCTCGAACATGTAGTCGCGCAGATCCTTATACTCGTTCTGGCAGAAGGCCTGGGTCTCCTCGCCGGGAGCGGGAACTTCGCGCTGGTCATAAGCGGCGTTCTTCAGGAACTCGATCCAGGTAGCGTCGTTGCGGCACTCTTCGATGGCGGCAACCAGGGTGTCGATGGCGCCCTGCGGGGTGCCCTTCTTGGCGAAGATGGCGCGCCAGGGACCGGCATAGCTGTCGATGCCCAGTTCGCCGGTGCACTCGCAGTCAGGCATAACGTCCACGCGATGCTCGCAGAACAGCAGCAGGGGGACGATGTCGCCGGACTCGATCAGGCCGCTCATGTCGTCATAGCCGCCCACGCTCAGGTCCACGTGGCCGCCAGCCATGTCGCTGTTGGCAGCGGAGCCGGAATCGTAGGTCACGGGGTTCAGGGCCAGGCCCTCGGTGGCGATCTCGAAGCACATGCCGTCAACGCCGGTGGCGGTCAGCATGGCAACGGAGACTTCGTAGGGATGGGCAGCGGCATATTCCTTCAGGTCAGAGAAGCTCTTGATGCCGTACTTTTCCATCTGGATCTTGGAGCCGGCCAGCATGTTGATGGAGTGGACCAGGATGTCTTCGCACTCGAACTCATCCTTGAAGTTGAAGTCCATGTTGTCCAGCATGTCCTGGATGTACAGGCTCTGGGTGCCCAGCAGGAAGGTGTAGCCGTCAGCGGGCTCTTTGTAGGCGAAGGTAGCGCCGGTCACGCCGCTGCCGCCGGTCTCGTTGCGCACGTCAACGGGCACGCCCAGCTTGTTCTGCAGCAGAGTAGCCATGGGACGGATGGTGCCATCAGCGCCGCCGCCGAGGCCCCAGGGGCAAACGATGGTGATGCCGCGCTCAAACTTCCAATCCTCGGCGGAAGCCACGGCGCAGATGCCCATGATCATGATCAGGGCCAGAAACAGAGCAACGATTTTTTTCATGGGAAAATCCCTCCTGAAAATATTTCTCAAGCGGACGTGCCTTGGCGTCATCGAAGCGCGCGTCTGCCTAAGTGCAAAAGAAAGATAAGAAAGAAAAATGAAATAGAAAAAACGGGGCTGTTTTGATGCCGTTTTGTCGTATCTGGTTGAATACGCATCAAAACCTTTCATGCTTTATATTATACAGATTCTTAACAAAAAGTGCAAATACATATTTATATATACTTTTCATAAGATAAAACTTATGATATAATGGGCCCGGAGGTGAGCCCATGATCAATCTGAAGCACGCTCCCGCCATCATGGCCATCGTGCGGGAAGGAAGCATCACCGCGGCCAGCAAAAAGCTCTATGTGTCCCAGCCCGCCCTGTCCCAGACCATCAAGCAGGTGGAAGCGGATCTTGGCGCGTCCATTTTCCGGCGGGACGTGCACCATATTGAACTGACCCACGCCGGGGAGCTCTACGTGGAGGCCGTGCAGGAGATGCTGACCATCGACCGCAACCTGCACGCCCGGGTTGAGGACAGCAAGGACGAGGTGTTCGGCGAATTTACCCTGGGCATCTCCACCCAGCGCGGCTTGCAGCTGCTGCCCCAGGTGCTGCCGGAATTCATGCGCCTGTACCCCCATGTGAAGATCAAATTGCAGGAGGAAGGCAGCGGCCGCCTGGAGCGCATGACCATGGAAGGCATCTGCGACATCGCCTTCGTCACCACCATCAGCAAAAACAACCGCATGAATTACGTGCTGATCGAAAACGAGCAGCTGGTGCTCATCGCCGCCAAAACCACCGCCTTGGCCCAGCGCTTTCCCGACGGCGCCACGCTGGACATTACCCAGGCCCGGGACGAGAGCTTCATCAGCATGATGGAGGGTCACAGCGTGCGCACGCTGCAGGACGATCTGTTCAACCGCTACGGCATGCACCCGCAGATCCTGCTGGAGACCAACAACATGGAGGCCGCCAAGAGCATCGCCGCCCGCTCCGGCGCGGTGTTCCTGGTGCCCAGCGTATATGTGCCCGACACCATGGCGGACCGTCCCCGCGTCAATATCTATCACGTTTCCAATGTGGATTACGAGCGGCATTTTTATCTGTGCTACCGTCAAGGCATGTACCTGACCAACTATCAGAAGGACCTGGTGCGCATCGTGTGCGCCAAGCTGAACGTGCCCTGCAATTTGCCGGATGACGAAAAATAACGTCCTTACGAAAGGAAGAAAATCGGATGGATACCCTGCTGTTGCTGCTTTTGAGCCTGGCCGTGGGTACGGCGGGCGGCCTGCTGCTGTATAGGCTCAAGGTGCCCGGCGGCATGATCGTGGGGGCCATGGCGGCCGTGGCTCTGCTCAACATTCTGACGGAAAAGGCCTATCTGCCGCCGCTGGCCCGCACCCTCACCCAAAATCTGGCGGGCGGCTATGTGGCCTGCACCGTGTCCCGGGACGACATCCGGCACTTTCCCAAGCTTATAAAGCCCTATCTGCTGGTCATGCTTTCCTATTTAATACTCAATTTGCTCTGCGGCCTTCTCATCTGGAAGGTCACGCCCCATGTCTCCCTGTTCACCGCGCTGATGTGCTGCGTGCCCGGCGGCATGACCGACATCCCCATCATCGCCGCGGATATGGGCGCGGACGTGACCAAGGTGGCGGCGCTGCAGTTTATCCGCATGGCTGTGGGCCTGTCCCTGTTTCCGGCGGTGATTTCGCTGTTCATCAAGCGCCAGGCGGGCGGCGCAGCGGCCCCGGTTAAGAAGGAGCGCAAAAAAGGCACCTGGCAGCAGCTGGGCATTACCCTGGCCATCGCCGCGGCTTTCGGCTTTCTCGGCAAAAAGACCGGCATTCCCGCCGGCACCATGCTGTTTTCCGTGGTCAGCGTGCTTGTCTACAAAATGCTGGGCGGCACGGCCTATGTGTCCATCAAGCTCCGCCGGGTGGCGCAGATCCTGACGGGCGTGTATATCGGCACCTGCTTCACCCGGCAAAACGTGGCGGAGCTGCTGGATATGTGGCCCGCCGCGCTGCTGCTGTTGGCGGGTTTCAGCCTCAACTGCATCGTGATGGGCTTCATCACCTCCCGCCTGACCAGCCTGAACCGGGCCGAGGCCATGCTGGTCTCCACCCCCGCCGGAGCCTCCGATATGGCGCTGGTGTCGGCGGATATGGGCGTCACCAATCCCGAGGTGGCCGTGCTGCACGTGCTGCGGCTGATCACCGTGGTCACCATTTTTCCGCATATCATCGCGCTTTTTGCCCGGCTGATCGCAGGCGCGGCGTAATATGGTTTTCAATCGCTTGCGCTGGCCGTAGGCCAGGATTCCCGCGCGCAGGCGCAGCGCAGGGTGTGGGGCGTGCATTAGAAAGTACGTTCTCCGCCCCGGCAATTATGCAATTTGAGATCAGATAAAATACTGTAAAGGAAGCTCTGATTAAATGAGTTGGTCGGATGACGAGCATATTGTTTGTAAGATGCAAGCGTAAAAATCGAAGGTTTAGTGGCGCTAAATCGAGATTTTTATGCGCAGCAGATCACAAAAAAGATGCCGTCAGCCGTGCTGACGAATTAATCAGAGCTTCCTAAACTAATTCGGCGGGGAAAGGCATCCTTTCCCCGCCATTTTTTGACCGCCGCAGAAGTCACCATCTGCGTCCGCCGCCAAAGCCGCCATTGCCGTATTGGGTGTTCCCCCAGCCGCTGTTCATCATGCCGCCGCGTCCGCCGCCCATCATCTGACTGGTGATGGCGCTGACCTGCTGGCCGTTGACGATAAGGGTGCCGCCGTTATACTGGGCGGAGCCGTCATAGTCAAAGGCGCTGCTGCCGCTCACGCTGACGGTGCCGCCGTTGACGATGATATTGCCGTTGGAGTCGATGGCGTCGGTGTCCCCCGCGCCCATGGCCACGGTGATGTCGCCGCCGTTGATCTCAATGGTGGCGGTGTAGGACCGGGACTTCTGGGCGGCGTTGATGCCGTCGTCGCTGGCCTGGATGCTGACGGCGCCGCCGTTCAGCTGCACATAGGTGCCCTCGATGCCCTCGGAGGCCCGGATGGTGATGACGCCGCCGTCGATCTGCACCACGGAGGTGGCATGGATGCCGTCGTCCCCCGCCTGGATGTCCAGGGTGCCGCCGCCGATGTAGATATAGCCCAGCGAGGTGTCGTCCTCGTTTTCGGCATGCAGGCCGTCGGTGCCCGCCGTCAGGTTCAGGGTGCCGTCGGCGATGCGGATGGAGTCGTTGGCCTGGATGGTCTTGGAGGAGGCGGTGATGTTATAGACGCCGCCGGTGATCTTGAGGTCGTCCTTGCCCACGATGCCGTTGGCCGAAGAAACGATGGTCAAGGCCGCCGTGCCATTCAGCACCAGATCGCACTTGGAGAAGATCACGCCGTCGGTGTTGGTGCTGCCGTCCGCCGCGAAGGCGCCGGTGACGGACAACTGGCTGTCGCCGCTGACGGTGACGAGCACCTTGTCCGCCGTCTTGGCGTAGATCACGGGGAAACTGCCGTTGGTCACGTTTGCGCTCTCCAGGACCAGCTGCACCTTGTCGTCCTTGCCCGCCTCCACATATACGGTGGCGTTGGCCGCCGTGCCGGTCAGCACATAGACGCCCGCGGCGGTGATGTGGATGTCCTGGCCGTCGGACAGGGTGTAATACACGGCGTCGCTCAGGTCCGCCGTCTGGCTCAGATCCCGGTTGGTGAAAAGCTCCGACGCGCTGTATATGGCGGACGCGGCGGCCGCCGCAGCGCCGGAGAAGGACACCGCCAGCATCAGGGTCAAGGCCGTCAAGCCCGCAAAGATCTTTTTCAAAATGGACTTCATGATGAAATCCCTCCTTTCCTTGTTTATGGGCACATCATAAGCCGCGAAGCTTAAAGGAAGGTTAAAAAAAATGGAAAAAAGGCAAAATAGTTCCTTCAAAAGTTTGATAAGGGCATTTTCAATCTTTTGCAAATGTGATAGAATAAACCGGTTGTACCAACCAACCAAAATTGATCAGCATTACGATAGAGGGAGGCTTTCATGAAAAAGCATTACAACCTGGACCCGGAACAGATCATGTTCGACACTAAGCGCTTCCTGCAGTCCCGCTACCACACGGACCCGCAAAACGCCAAGGACTTTCAGCTTCATGACGCCGTCGCCCAGGCTGTGAACCTTGCCATCGCTCCCCGCTGGATGGAGGACGAGCAGGAATTGCTCACCCAGCGCCGGGCCTGCTATATCAGCGCCGAGTGGCTCATGGGCCGTCTGTGGCACAACAACCTCTTCTGCCTGGGCATCTATGACCAAATGGAGGAATTGCTCTCCGCCCAGGGCGCCCACCTGAGCGATATGGAGGACATCGAGGACGCCGCGCTGGGCAACGGCGGTCTGGGCCGCCTGGCCGCCTGCTATCTGGACGCCGCCGCCACCCACGGCACGCCTCTCACCGGCTACGGCCTCTATTACCGGTTCGGCCTGTTCAAGCAGAGCTTCATCGACGGCCGTCAGGTGGAATCCCCCGACGACTGGACCAACCACGGCGACCCCTGGAGCATGCGCCGGGAGGACGAGGCCGTGCAGGTGGATTTTGCCGAGTTCTCCGTCAAGGCTGTGCCCTACGATATGCCCGTCATCGGCCTGGAAGGCTGCGTGCGCACCCTGCGGCTGTGGAAGGCCGAGCCCATCAACCCCATCGATATGCCCGCCTTCAACGACCAGGATTACACCCAGGCCAGCGCCGACGCTGTGCGGGCGGCGGACTTTACCACCCTGCTCTATCCCGGCGACAGCAAGCGCGCCGGCAAGACCCTGCGCCTGCGCCAGCAGTATCTGCTGTGCAGCGCCACCATGCAGGACCTGCTGCGCCATTGTCCCGACCGCCGGGATTTTGCCAAGACCTACGCGGTGCAGCTCAACGACACCCATCCCGTCATGGCCATCCCGGAGTTCATCCGCCTGATGTTAAAGGAAGGCATGCGCTTTGACGAGGCCGCGCAGCTGGCCTTTGATACCTTCTCCTTCACCAACCACACCGTCATGCCCGAGGCTCTGGAGTGCTGGAGCGAAAGCCTGATGCTGGACGTGGCGCCGGAGCTGGTGCCCATCATCCGCTCCCTGGACGACCGCCTGCGGGCCCAGGGGCACGAGAAGCTCTTCATCGTGGAAAACGGCAACATCCACATGGCCAACCTGGCCATCGCCTGCACCCATTGCACCAACGGCGTGGCCGAGCTGCACACCCAGATCCTCAAGGAGCGGGTGTTTGCCGATTGGCACCGGGCCTATCCCGACCGCATCCAGAACGTCACCAACGGCGTCACCCCCCGGCGCTGGCTGCAGGTCTGCAATCCGGAGCTGACCCGCATCCTGGCCGACAACCTGGGCGACGCGGACTTCCTGCGCCATCTGGACCTGCTGTCCGGCCTCACCATCGACCAGCAGCTCATCGACCAGTTTATGGCCGTCAAGAAGGAAAAGAAGCGCCAGCTTGCCGCCTACATCGAAAAGCACGAGGGTATCCGGCTCAGCCCCGACTTTCTGTTCGACGTGCAGGTCAAGCGCCTGCACGAATACAAGCGCCAGCTGATGAACGCCCTGAGCCTGGTGGACATCTACCACCGTCTCAAGGAGGACGCGGCTTTCCGCGCAGCCTTCACCCCCACCGCCGTCATCTTTGGTGCCAAAGCCGCCGCGGGCTATGCCCGGGCCAAGAGCATCATCTATTTCTGCAACAAGGTGGCCGACAGGATCAATTCCGACCCCGATATGGAAAACCTTCTGCGGGTGGTGTTCGTCCATAATTACAACTGCTCCTATGCCGAGCGCATCATCCCCGCCGCCAACATCAGCCAGCAGATTTCCCCCGCGGGCACCGAGGCCAGCGGCACGGGCAACATGAAGCTGATGCTCAACGGCGCGGTGACGCTGGGCACCATGGACGGCGCCAACATCGAAATCACCGAAAAGGCGGGCGCGGAGAACGAATACATTTTCGGCGCGCTGGCCGAGGAGCTGGACGCCATCCGCGACACCTACGATCCCATGGTCCTCTATCACAGCGACGAGCACCTGCGCCGGGCCGTGGATTCCCTGGTGGACGGCACCATCTGCCCCGCCGACGACGGCCTGCGGGAGCTCCACGCCGCCCTCACCGTGGGCGCCAGCTGGCACCGTCCCGACCATCATTTCGTCCTCAAGGACTTTGCCAGCTACCAGGAAGCCCGCCTGCGCGCCTACGCCGATTACAAAAACGATCCCCGGGGCTTCGCCCTCAAGAGCCTCAAAAACATCGCCAACGCCGGCAATTTCAGCGCCGACCGCTCCGTGCGGCAATACGTCAAGAATATTTGGAAACTGTAAAATCAGCCAAAAAACAAGGACGCGCTTTCTTTGGGAGCGCGTCCCGTTTTTAAAAGGAAGGGGAACAAAGCAGAAATTGGTAGGGGGAACGATAAGGGCCTCCGCGGCCCTTATAAACCCGCGCCAGGGTATTTCATACCCTGGACCCATCCTGGCGAACCAGGTTGAATACACTTTCGGGCAATTTCCGCCAGTCGATTGAATTGGCTTGACTTGTCACGTGCTCCAGAAATACGCCGCAACACAAAAGATCCCAGCTTTGAGCAAACTCAAGCTGGGACTTTTGCTTATGCGGCTATGCTGCTGACGCAGCATTGACGGCTAAGGCCGCCATTTCTGGAGCAGAGGGGTGCAACCAAGCTGGTTCGCCCGAAAGGGTGTCCAGAGGGCCCAAGTAGGCCCTTTGGCGAGGTGTTTGAGGGCTTGGAGTGCCCGGAAAGGCTGCCGGTGGCAGGCTTTCAGCGGAAAACGGGCCGGAGGGCCCCGGCTCGAGCAGCCCGCATCGTTTCCCCGTCACATTTCTGTTTTCCAGAAAGCCAAATTACTCCTCCGTCTTCAGCGCCGCCACCATGTCAATGTGCCGGTTCTTCCGGGCCACCATGAGCCCCACCACCAGGGACACCAGGAAGGTGAGGAGGATGGACACCAGGTAGGTGGGCAGGCCCAGCACCAGCTTGAGCTCATATTCCGAGGCCAAGGCGGTGAGCAGGTATTGCAGCACGCCCACGCCGGCGGGCAGGCCGATGAGGATGCCCAGCACCGTGAGCCACAGGTTCTGGCTGATGAGCAGGCGGGCGATGCGGGCGTTTTTGAAGCCCACCACCTTGAGGGTGGCCATTTCGCGGTAGCGTTCGGTGTAGCTCATGATGCCCAGGTTGTAGAGCACCACGATGCCCAGCACCACGGCGGCCAGCACCAGCAGGATGATCATGGTGTTCATCAGCTCCATGAAGGTATCAAAGGAATCCATGATGGCCTGCTTGGTCTGGGTGTTGAGGATGTGATCGCTGGCCGCGATGTCCTTCTGATCGGTGAACACGGTGTTGATGGCGTAATCAATGCCCGCGGCGTCCGCGTATGCGCTGGTCATCACCACGCTCTCGCTCATGGAGCTCAGGATGCCCGCCACTGTGACCGTGTATTTCCGGTCGCTGTCATAGGGCGAAAAGCTGAGGCTGTCCCCCACGTTCAGGCCGAACTTCCGGGCGATGCGGCTGCAGATGTACGCGCCGTCGTCGCCCAGGGTGATAAACCGCATGTCGGCGTCGGGAAAGCGCACCTTGTCGTGGGTAATATCGTAGATCTCCAGCCCAAAGCCCCTCTCGCCGATCTGCACGCTGGTGGCGGCGCACCAGTCGCCGTCCAGCTGCGCCGCCAGCTCCTGGGCCTGGGCGTTGTCGGTGCTCTCGGTGTCCAGGTTCACCCGAACCTCATAATGAATGGCCTGGTTGTAGAACACCTCCACAAAGGCGTCCATGGTGTCCTTCATGCCCATGCCGCCCACCAGCAGCACCATGCAGCCGATGATGCCAAACAGCGTCATGCAGCTCCGGGATTTGTGCCGCAGGCAGTCCCGCAGGTTCCACTTGGTGCCGAAATCCAGCGCCTTGAAGGCCTTCGTCTCCTCCAGCGCCAGGTGCCGCATGGCCTTGGGGGTATAGGGGCGCAGGGCATCCGCGGCGGTGCCTTGCAGCATCTTTTTGACGGACAGGAAGCCGATGAAGGTCAAAAACACGTTGATGCCCACCAGCACCGCCCAGCAGAAGGCCGGGCAGTACAGCCGCCAGGAAGGCATATCAATATAAGTCGCCATGGCCCCGCCGGGATTCATGATGAACCAGCCCAGCCAGTAGCCGATGCCAATGCCCAGGGCGCTGCCCATGAGCCCGATGATCAGCGCGTAGGCCGTGTAATGCCGCAGGATGCGCCTGTCCTTGAAGCCCAGAGCCTTGAGGGTGCCGATCTGGGTCTTTTCGCTGGCGGTGATGCGGTGCATGGTGGTCACCATGGTCAATATGGCGATGGCCAGGAACAGCACGGGCAGGATGGAGCCCATGGTCTTGCCCTCCTCCACCTCGCCCCGGGCTTCCGCCCAGGAGACGGTTTCGTCTCTGGACAGCACCAGGCAGGTCTTGTTCAGCGCCGCGTCCGCCGCCTCCACAAAGGCCGCTTTGCTCAGGGTGGATTTCACGTTGATCTGGCTGTACATATTATCGCCGATCAGCGCGCGGTACAGGGCCGGGACCACCCGGTTCAGCATGGCGGGAGAAATGTAGGCGTAGCCGTAGGAGCTGTAATCGGGCATCAGCTGGGTCTCGTCCGGCAGGCAGATCAGATACTCGCTGGATTTCACCAAGCCCCGCACCGTGCCGGTGACGGTGATGGTCTTGTACCCCATGGTCAGGGAATCCCCCACGGAGATGCCGTTGGCCGCCGCGTAGGAATCGGACAGCCAGATGCCGTCCGTACTCTCGGCGTCGTAGGGCTCCCCTGCCATCAGCAGGATGCCGGAGACGTTCATGTTCTGGTTCACCGTCACGGCGATGACGTCGCTGTCGTCCTTCACCTGGGCGTTGAGCGCCAGGAAGCGGGTGGCGTCCTCCACCCCGTCGATGGCCAGAATGGCGTCCAGGTCCTTTTGGGAGAAGCCCTTTTCCGAAAAGACGCGAAAGTCCGCAAAGCCCGTGGCCTCATAGATTTCGTTGGTGTTGACCTCCAGGCTGTACCATTCGATGTTGAAGCCCAGAAACACGCCCACGCCCAGGGCGATCATGATCACCATGGAGATGAACTGGGCTTTGTAGCGCCATAGGGTGCGGAAAAGCTTTCTCAGCAGCATCACCAATCCACCTCTTCCGCCGACAGAGGATGCGCCTGGCTTTCGCAGGCCTGGATCTTGCCGTTTTTCACCCGCACCACCACGTCCGCCATCTTGGCGATGTTCTGGTTATGGGTCACGATGATGATGGTTTTGCCCATATCCCGGGCCATGGACAGCAGGAGCTTGAGCACCATCACGCCGGTCTGGGAATCCAGCGCGCCCGTGGGCTCGTCGCACAGCAAAATCCGCGGATTCTTGGCCAGCGCTCTGGCAATGGACACCCGCTGCTGCTCGCCGCCGCTGAGCTCCGAGGGGAAATTGTGGATGTGATCCTCCAGTCCCACCGCCCGCAGCATGTCGTGGCTGCCCAGGGGCTTGGGCGCGATCTCCTTCACCAGCGCCACGTTCTCCAGCACCGTCAGGGTGGGGATCAGGTTGTAGCTCTGAAACACAAAGCCCACCGTGGCCGCGCGGTAATCTGCCAGCTCGTTTTCCGTCAGGGTGGAAATGTCCCGTCCGTCCACGGTGATCTTGCCCTCCGTGGGGCTGTCCAGACCGCCCAGGAGGTTCAGCAGCGTGCTCTTGCCCGCGCCGCTGGGACCCAGCACCACGATGAATTTTCCCGCCTCCAATTGCAGGTTCACATGATCCAGCGCCCGCTGCTCGTGCTCGCCGTTGCGGTACACCCGGGATACGTCCTTGAATTCCACCATAATCATAGTCGATTGCTCTCCTTCGAATGTCCTTCATAGTTAGTTTTTGCTAACTAACCGATAATATAGCACTGCCCGGCGCGTTTGTCAATAACGTAAAAAAGGATTGAGGAGAAAACAGAAAATCAGAAATTTGACGTGGAGTGTGTTCGAGCTCCTACCAGGGAGGCAGCACAGACCGTGGCCTTCCGGCCCGCTCTCGCCGGAGCGGGCCGGAAGGCCACGGTTGCGGAGGCCCTTATCGTTCCCCCATCACCACATATCCCGCCTGCCCCACGGCTTCCCGGAGCCGCTCCATATCCGGCTCCGCTTTTGTGCGCACCAGGGCGCTGTGGCTGTCAATGCGCACCGTGGCCCACACGCCGTCCAGGGCGTTGAGGGCGTTTTCCACCCGGCGGGCGCAGTTTTCGCAGGTCATGCCGCCGATTTGCAGCGTCAGTTCATGGGGGTAATGGGCGCGGTTCCGGTCCTTCACGGCGGTTTTGGGCACCGCCGCTTCCCGGTCGCCGCAGCAGCCGCCGCCGGATGCGGCCCGTTTGCACACCCGCAGCGCCGCCGCAAGGATCACGGCGGCCAGCGCCATGCCGATCAGCACGTTGATCATATGGCTTTCTCCTTATAGGGGCAGCTTTGCCCGCAGGCCGTGCAGCAGCCGGAGCACCCGGCTTTTTTGCGCCGGCGCATAAATCGCAGGGCCAGCGCCGCCGCGCCGGCCACCGCCAGCAGAATCAAAATATCCCAAACGTTCATATCACGCCATCCCCAATGCCAGGCCGATCAGCCGCACCGCCAGCGCGGCGATCCAGGCGATGGCGCACTGCCACAGCACCAGGCCCGCCGCCCATTTGCCGCCCAGCTCCCGCTTGATGGAGGCGGTTGCCGCCACGCAGGGCGTATATAGCAGGCTGAACACCAGCATGGAGGCAGCCGCCAGGCCGCCGATCACGGTGTTCACACCCTGGGTAAAGAGCATCTCCATGACGGACACCACGCTCTCCTTGGCCATAAAGCCGCTGATCAGCGAGGTGACGATGCGCCAATCCCCCAGGCCGATGGGCCGCATGATGGGCGCGATGACGCCGGCGATGGCCGCCAGGATGCTGTTCTGGGAATCGTCGATAAAGTTAAAGCGGAAATCGAAGGATTGCAGGAACCACACCACGATGGTGGCGATGAGGATCACAGAGAAAGCCTTTTGCAGGAAATCCTTGGCTTTTTCCCACAAAAGCTGCAATACGCTGCGGGGGCTGGGCAGGCGATAATTGGGCAGCTCCATCACGAAGGGCACCGCCTCGCCGCGGAATAACGTCTTTTTGAACAGCAGCGCCACCAGCACGCCCACCACGATGCCCAGCACGTAGAGGCCCGTGATGATCCACCAGCCGGACCGGGGGAAGAAGGCGCTGACGAAGAAGCCGTAGATGGGCAGCTTGGCCGTGCAGCTCATGAAGGGCGTCAGCAGGATGGTCATCTTGCGGTCGCGCTCGCTGGGCAGGGTGCGGGTGGACATGACGGCGGGCACCGTGCAGCCAAAGCCGATCAGCATGGGCACGATGCTGCGGCCGCTCAGGCCGATCCTGCGCAGCAGCTTATCCATAAAGAAGGCCACGCGGGCGATATAGCCGCTGTCCTCCAGCAGCGACAGGAACAGGAACATGGTCACGATGATGGGCAGGAAGCTGAGCACGCTGCCCACGCCCTCGAAGATGCCGTTCAGCACCAGGCTTTGGATGGCGTCGTTCACGTGCACCGCCTGCATGGCTTTTTCCGTCAGGCCCTTCAGGCCGTCGATGCCCGCCGCCAGCAGATCCTGCAAAAAGGGACCGATGAGGCTGAAGGTGAGATAGAACACCAACGCCATGATGGCGATAAACACGGGCAGCGCCGTCCATTTGCCGGTCAAAATCCGGTCGATCCGCTGGCTGCGCAGGTGCTCCCGGCTCTCGTGGGGCTTGGTGACGCACTGCTCGCACACCTTCTGGATATAGGAAAAGCGCATATCCGCCATGGCGGCGCTGCGGTCCAGCTGCCGCTCGTTTTCCATCTGCAGCACGATGTGCTCCAGCATTTCCTTTTCGTTCTGGTCCAGGCCCAGCTGGTTCAATATCAGCTGATCCCCCTCGATGACCTTGCTGGCGGCAAAGCGCAGGGGCAGTCCGGCCTTTTCCGCGTGATCCTCGATCAGGTGCACCACGGCGTGGATGCAGCGGTGCACCGCGCCGCCGTTGTCCGTGCTGTCGCAAAAATCCTGCCGCAAGGGTTTTTCCTGGAATTTGGCAATGTGCAGAGCGTGCTTCACCAGTTCGTCCACGCCCTGATTGCGGGCGGCGGAAATGGGCACCACCGGCACCCCCAGCATGGCCTCCATGGCGTTGATGTCCACGGCGCCGCCGTTGCCGTTCATCTCGTCCATCATGTTCAGCGCCACCACCGTGGGGATGCCCATCTCCAACACCTGCATGGTCAGGTACAGGTTGCGCTCAATGTTGGTGGCGTCCACAATGTTGATGATGGCCTTGGGATGCTCGTTCAGCACAAAATTGCGGCTCACCAGCTCCTCGCTGGAATAGGGAGACATTGAGTAGATGCCCGGCAGGTCGGTGATCAGGGTGTCCCCATGGCCGCGGATCACGCCGTCCTTGCGGTCCACGGTGACGCCGGGAAAATTGCCCACGTGCTGATTGGCGCCGGTGAGCTGGTTAA
Organism: uncultured Eubacteriales bacterium; assembly: GCA_902764185.1. GTDB lineage: Bacteria > Bacillota > Clostridia > Christensenellales > Aristaeellaceae > SFMI01. Next base: position 2,287 of record CACWUV010000036.1, on the reverse strand, counting down.
ACAGCGTGGTCTTGCCGCTGTTCTGGTTGCCCACCAGGGCAAAGGTTAGTTTGGTCCCCTCCGGCAGAGGATTGCCGCTGCCCTTGGGATGGAATTTGCCCTCCTCACCCAGGCCCGGATGGGCGGTGGACCGGCGCTTGCCCGCGGGCGCGCTCTGCTTCACCGGATGGGAAACCGGCAATATCTCGATCTGGTCCGCGTCCGCCAGGCGCAGGGTCAGTTCATAGCCGTGAATGCGCAGCTCAATGGGATCTCCCAGAGGCGCGGCCTTGATCATGGTCACCTCGGCGCCCGGAATGACGCCCATGTCCAGAAAATGCTGCCGCAGCGCGCCTTCGCCGCCCACGACCGCCACCTTGCCCGATTGTCCCGGCTTCAAATCCTTGATGGTCACACAAATCACCTTCCAGTTAGCTTTATCAAACGCCATGATTATATATCATTCGGTTAGTCGTGTCAATATCAAACAAAAAAATCAATTTTATGCAACCCCTGGAATCCCCATGCATCCAACAATATGTGAACGGCGCTCCAAATAATTGCAAAATAGTGCTTGCATTCCGGCCTCCAGTTATGGTATAATAGTCGCCGTGTGAAACGGACGGTCCTCTGCGGGCATAAGCTGTTGCCTCAGCCGCCGTGCATGAACGTCTATGAGGGAAGGAGGAACTACTATCATGAGCGAGATCATCAAGAGCATTGAAAATGCCCAACTCCGTACCGATCGGCCCGAATTCAACGTTGGCGATACCCTGCGTGTGTTCGTTAAGGTCGTGGAAGGCAACCGCGAGCGCCTGCAGGCGTTTGAGGGTACCGTCATTGCCCGCCGTAACGGCTCCTGCCGTGAAACCTTCACGGTGCGCCGCGTGAGCTACGGCATTGGCGTGGAGCGCACGTTCCCGCTGCACAGCCCCCGTGTTGACCACATCGAGGTCATCCGCAAGGGTAAGGTGCGCCGTGCGAAGCTGTATTATCTGCGTGGCCTGCAAGGCAAGGCTGCCAAGATCAAGGAAGCTGGCCGCGAATAATTCGGTATATGAAAACCGCTCTGCTGAAAAGCAGGGCGGTTTTTTTGATAGCATAGGGAAGCCTTATAAACAGAAATTAGCAAGGGGGAACGTTCGAGGCCTCCGCGGCCTCGAGCTCTGCGCCAGGGCCCGCTTGGGCCCTGGACCCATCCCGGCGAACTGGCTGCCCGGAAGCGGTGGCCTGCGTTATCCAAGTATCTGCGGGAAGCTGCCCGTTATCGAAGTCGTGCAACATCCGCCATTGGCAGGGTCCGGGGTGCAACTTGCACCCCGGTGGGGTATGGGGCAAAGCCCCGGAGTAATATTCTTTGCGCACCACACGGAATCTTTGAACACATGAAGATAAATACCAGATTCCGGATGGTTCGCAAACCTCATAATCCGCATTTTATGCCTTTTAGGAATGAAGTGCGAATTTGGAGTTAGAGTCCTATAGGCTCTGTTGGCAAGGAACGTGAATTTTGATACGATGTTACCAGCTGTTACTTTTTCGGCGGCTGGTAACATTTTCATTTTGGGCAGTAACACAATTCCAGGCATGGTAACAACGAATCCAAAGGCGGTAACACTTTTTCGGGCAAGGTAACACTTCTCATAACCGATGGAAACATTTCTCTCTACGACCGAGGGGTCGTATTCACAATTTCATATATGTTAGGGAAATCCATTAATCCATTATGCTATAATACGAACAATAACCGATGGAGGACATTGCTGTGAGCCAGAAGTCTTTTTTCAATAGTGATAATTGGGGATCAGGTTTTTCTCTTTATAAGACTAAGATTCCATTTGATTGGAATTCCTTTCCCCAAGCCTTTTTCCCGATTATAGGTATATTCGGCCGCGACAGTTGTTTTCACATCCAGGGCTGTTGGAGCAATGGGCGTACTCTCAATATTGAAACTGCATACCGTGGAAAAACCGGTCATTTATACATGCATTACAACGCTATTCCAGACCACAGGCTTATCGTTTCAAGCATCGAGTTCATTCATAAACACAAGGGACAGATGACAGAGCTTTTTTCAGTACTCAAGGAAATTCGTAGAGCATACAGGACGGGGCCGATGCCGTATTGCGCGCACAGGGCACGCCCAACGCAATCCCATGGATGCTGTGCCCCAGACTGTGAAGCCTGAGAATCTCCCGGTAATCGGTCATGTTAATCCCCATGCCGGTGCGGCACCGGCACAAATAGGAATGAAAACGGAAGCCGCAGAATTTTCCGTCTTCATGTGGTACAATGTGCTTAAGAGAGG
>CACWUV010000035.1 GCA_902764185.1 uncultured Eubacteriales bacterium | reverse complement strand
CTGACCGCGGCCAACGCGGGCCACGAGTATCCCACCATCAAGCGGCCGGATGGTTCCTTTGAAATTTATAAGGACCGGCACGGTTTCGTGATCGGCGGTCTGGAGGGTGCAAAATATCGGGAATACGAATTGCAGCTGGAGCCCGGCGCCAAGATCTTCGTTTATACCGACGGTGTGGCGGAAGCCACCAACAAAAACAACGAGCTCTTTGGCACGGAGCGGATGATCGACGCCCTGAATCGCCAGTCCGATGTGGCGCCCTTCCAGGTGCTGCGCAATGTGCGCCAGGCGGTGGACGACTTTGTGCAGGACGCGCCGCAGTTTGACGATTTGACCATGCTGTGCATGGAGTATAAGGGTATGGAAGAAGAATAAAATTATCAAAGCAAAAAATGATCCGGGAGAGCATCCCGGATCACTTTTTTAATGGATGCAGCAGATTCTTGATCTTGATATTCGGCTGATCCAACACGGCGGCGTACAGCTCTTTTTCTGACACCATGCCCAGAATGCCGCAGGCCGCGTCATCCAGTACTGCGATTGTGTGGTAAGCTCGCGGATTCAATTGGGGCAGCAGCACCCGCAGCGGCGTTTCTCCGTGGACGCAAACCGTCTGCATGGGCAGCGCCGCACCGGTATCGGCGCGGTACCGCCGGGAGAACAGGGCGGCGATATACCGCGCGGCGGATTGCTTTTCCTCCAGAAAGGAGGAATAAAGCAGATAGCAGCCCAGGATCGCATAGCTTGGCGCATAGACGCCGCGAAACGCCTGATACAGACTCAAGAGGATCAACAGGCACGCCAGGACGCGCCCGAGGATCAGCATCACTTTCCAGACCCGCGTCCGCGGAAACCGGCAGGACAGCAAGGCCAACGCCATTCTGCCGCCATCCAAGGGAATTGCCGGAAGCAGATTGACCAGCAGCATCGCCAGGTTGGCCCAGAGAAAATACACTGTAAAGGTGCCTGCGTGAACGGTCAGCACAAAGGCGGTCAGCAGGAGAGAAATCAGATTGACGATGATCCCGGCGGCCGACAGCAGAAAGCCTCTGCGTCCGATTACTCCTTCGCCGTCCTCCAGCTGCATCACGCCGCCAAAGGGCGTCAGCTCGATCTGCGTGACGTCAACCCCCATGCGGGACGCGGCATAGATGTGACCGGCTTCATGAAAAAGCAGCGCCAGCAAAAAGGCCGCAATCAGCTGCCCCTGACCGCCCAGAATGAACAGCAGCAGCATCATGGGAAACAGCGGATGGATGCGCAGCGTGGTGCCATGCAGGGTGCATAGCCTCATTTGTTTCTTTCTCTGAGGCTTCCGGCCACGTCCATTGCCTTGCCGTATTTTTGCGCTTCAAAGGCAAAGGCTTCGGAGCTGACGCCCAGGACGGTTTCCGTATCCACGGGATCGCCTTCCTGCACCGCGCAGGAATCCAGGCCATAGTAAAGGGTGGTCATTCCGTCCTCGTGATAAACCCGGACGATATACCGATCCTCGTCGTCGTGGGCGATCTGAGTCACCTCGCCTGCCGCCGCCGCATAGACTGTCCCCGCCTTTTCATAGCGCAGGGCCGGGCCCGCGGCGGACACAGTCAAGGCGGCTTCTCCCGATACCGGGCAAATGAGCTCCGGCTTTCTGCTGCCGAAAACCTGTATGCTGTCCGCCAGAGAGCTGCTCACATAGGTGAGCCGGCCCACGTTTTGATCCCATTCGCTTTCCACGATGTTCTTGACCGTCTGCACGATGTCGCCGCCATTGGCTGAGGTATTGCGCAGCACCACCACGCCCAGCAGCACGGCGGTGGCGATGGCCACGTTGCGGGTCAGCTTTTCCAATAGCCGCCCTTTGACCGGCGGCGCAGGCGTTTCCGGGACAGCGGCACATGGCTTGATATTGCTGGACATAAAATCACCCCCGTTACCGCTACCTTATGTGGAAACGGGGGTGCGCTATGCCCATTTACAGGCAGTTTGCTTTTTGCAGATATTCCAGCACGGATTGCAGCGCCAGCCGGCCATGCTCATAGGTCAGGCCACCCTGCAGATAGACCGTATAGGGCTCCCGCATGGGCGCGTCGGCGGAGAGCTCGATGGACGCGCCGCTGACGAAGGTACCGGCAGCCATGATCACCGGGTCCTCATAGCCGGGCATGTCCCAGGGCTCCGGGGTCACAAAGCTGTCAATGGGGGAGGCTGCCTGCACGCCCTGACAGAAGGCGATCAGCCGATCCGGCGTGCCCATCTGGATGGCCTGGATGATGTCGGACCGGGCCGCGTCGTAGGCAGGCGAGGTTTTCATGCCCAGCTTTTCAAAGATACGCGCGGCCAGCACGGCAGTTTTAAGGGCCTGGGCCACGGTGTGAGGGGCCATGAAAAGCCCCTGATAGAAGGGCTGATAGCTGGCGGCATAGCTGCCCACCTCCCGGCCAATGCCGGGCGCGGTGAGCCGGGCCTCGATGCGATCTATGGCCCGATGGCTGCCCACGATATAGCCGCCGGTGGGAGCCAGGCCGCCGCCGATGTTCTTGATCAGGCTGCCCACCGCCGCGTCCGCGCCCAGCTCCGTGGGCTCCTCGTCGCAGACGAAAGCCCCATAGCAATTGTCCACCATGATGAAGATGTCAGGCCGCAGTTGGTGAATCTCGTCGATCAGCGGCTTCATCTGCAGCGGAGAAAGGGCGTCCCGCCAGGCATAGCCGCGGCTGCGCTGCATGGAAACCACGCGGGTTTCGGGGCGCAGAGCCGCCACGACGGCGGGCAGATCGATGCTGCCGTCCGCCGCCAGCGGAACGGCGGTGAAGCTGACGCCCATTTCGGACAGGGAGCCTGCGGGCTGCCCATCCTTGCCGATCACGCCTTCCAGGGTGTCATAGGGCATATCGGTGGCGGACAAAAGATGATCGCCGGGTCTCAGCAGGCCGAACAGGCACATGGATAGTGCGTGGGTGCCGCTGGCGATTTGAGGCCGCACGATGGCCGCCTCCGCGTGAAACAGATCGGCGAAGATGCTTTCCAGAGTATCCCGGCCAATATCGTCGTAGCCGTAGCCCGTGGTGGGGTTAAAGTGCCGGGCCGCCACCTGATGGGCGGCAAAGGCATCCAGCACCCGGCGCGTGCCGCGCAGGGCGCGGGCGTCTATCTGGGCAAACTGCTCCGCGCAGTCCTTTTCACATTGGGTCAACAGGTTTTCGATGTCCATGAAGCGGGGTCCTCCCAATTTTGAATGATCATATCCTTGGCCCGACGCAGCTGGGAGCTTGGAATCCAGTGAATGCGCTTGTCCCGCCTGAACCAGATCAGCTGCCGCCGGGCGTAGTTCCGCGTCCCGGTCTTGATTTGCTCTATGGCTTCTTTTAGATTTGCGCGTCCCTGAATCACCGGGATCAGCTCTTTATAGCCCAATCCCTGCATGCTCTGCATGGAGGCGTCGATGCCGGAACGAAGCAAGCCTTCCACCTCGTCCAGCAATCCTTCCCGCATCATCTGCTCCACCCGCAGGTTGATGCGCGCGTGCAGTTCAGTCCGCGGCCAATCGATGGCGTAAAGCTGAAAATCATAGGGCGCGTCGGCATCCGTGGGGGTCTGATGGGCGGACATGGGCTGGCCGGTCAATTGATGGATTTCCAGGGCGCGGATGACCCGCCGGGTATCGTTGGGGTGCAGCCGGGCCGCCGTAACGGGGTCCACAGCCCGCAATTGCGCGTGCAGCTTTTCAGCTCCGTATTGATCGAGCTGCTTTTGCAATGCAGCACGCAGGATGGGATCGCTGGGCAATCCGCCGTAATCCATGGGCAGGGAAAGTCCGCGCAGATAAAGCCCGGTGCCGCCCACCAGCATGGGGATAACGCCGCGATCCACCGTCTGCCGGATGGTTTCATGGGCCAGCGTCACGTATTCCGCCACGGAAAAGCCTGCGTCCGGCTCCACGATGTCCAGCAGATGGTGGGGAACCAGCGCCTGCTCCTCCGCTGTGGGCTTGGCGGTGCCGATGTTCATGCGCTTATAAATCTGCATAGAATCCATGCACAAAATCTCGCAGCCCAAAGCCTGGGCCACCGCCAATGAAAGAGCCGTTTTGCCGCTGGCCGTGGCGCCCACAAGGCCGATGATCCGCGGCTTGTTGTTTGTATCCTTCATATCAGTTTTGAATGCGATGGAAGCGCTTTTCCAGTTCTCGCTCCGTCACCTGAATCACCAGGGGGCGCCCATGGGGACAGGTGGGGGTCACGTTTTCCCGGATCATACGGCGGATCAGGTCCATCAGCGCTTCCATGGGCGCGCGCTCGCCACCCTTGACGGCGTGCTTGCAGGCCATTTGAATAATGCGATCCGTGCGCTTGTGCTGGGAAAGGGCGCCGCTTTCGATCAATTCGTCCAGGGCATCCCGGAAGCACTCGGCGCTGCGGGCCTGGCCCAGCATCATGGGCACGGAGCGCAGCTGTACCGTCAGGTCGCCAAAATCCGATGCGTCAAAGCCCGCGGCAAACAGCGCGTCCTTGGCGTCCAGGAACATATCGTATTCCCGATGGGTCAGATGAACGATTTCGGGCACCATCAGCATCTGTGTGGCCGTACTGCCCGCCAGATCCCGCATGAACTGCTCATACAGCAGCCGTTCGTGTACGGCGTGCTGATCGCACATCAGCAGCCTGTCCTGACATTCCAACAGAATATAGGTGTTGAAAACGACGCCGATCAACCGTACCGGCAGGGTATCGAATTCCTCCTGCAAAATCGGCACCTGTACCTGTTCCACCGTGGGCTCCTCAAACGGAACGGGCTTTACAGGCTCCGCAACGGGGATGGAAAAGGCGTTCCTGGTAACGGCTTCCGATGGGATCTCCTGGGTAAAGCTGGGGTTTCCTTCATCCGACCGCGCCACAAAGGAAGATGTAGAATTGGGAGAAGGTTCAACAAAAACAGAATCGCGTTTTTCAAAAACAGACGATGGTATATTTATCTTGGAATTTGGTTCAATATCTTCCTTTTCTGCTTTTTTATACTGTTCCGGCGAAGTGCGGGTGATCACCGCGTTGGAAATGGGCAGCTCGGGCTCGTCAAACAGCGCCGGCGCGGCGGAAAGCGGCGTATCCTTCTGCAGAGATTCCAGCACCAGCGTTTGCACGGCATCCCGTACGGCGGGCTCGTTCTGGAATCGCACTTCCCATTTGTTGGGGTGCACGTTGACGTCCACAGCCTCGAAGGGCAGGGTCAGATGCAGCACGCACATGGGAAAACGCCCGATCATGACCCGCTGCTTGCAGGCTTCCTCCAGCGCATTGGTCAACAGATTGCTTTTGATCAGGCGGCCGTTGAGGATAAAGGATTGGTGAGAGCGATTGCCCCGGGACAGATCGCCCACGCCCAGATAGCCTTCCAGCAGCACGCCGTTCATATTGCCGCTGACCTGATGCAGGTTCTCCAGGGTACTCAGGCCATAGATACTCATAACGGCGCTTTCCAGCTTGCTGTCGCCGGCACTGAAGTAGATGGTTTTGCCATCGGCCACGTAGCGGAAGGAAATTTGGGGGTGAGACAGGATGAAACGCATCATGAGATCGGAGATATATCCTGTTTCCGTAGCAGGTTTTTTGAGAAATTTGCGGCGCACAGGGGCGTTGTAGAACAGGTCCTTTACGGTAAAGCTGGTTCCTTCCGGACAGGCGGCTTCCTTGATTTCGCCCATTTCACCGCCGTTGTTCTGCGCGGATACGCCATATTCCGCGCCGTGCATACGGGTGGTGCAGTTCACCTTGGACACAGCGGCAATGGAGGCCAGCGCCTCGCCGCGGAAGCCTAATGTGCGCACGCCGTAGAGATCGTCGGCCTGGCTGATTTTGCTGGTGGCATGGCGGGAAAAGGCCAGGCGGATGTCGCTGGGCTGGATGCCGCTGCCGTTGTCCACCACCCGGAAATAGGTGATGCCGCCGTCCCGAATCTCCACCGTGATGGCTGTGGCGCCGGCGTCCATGCTGTTTTCCACCAGTTCCTTGATGGCGGCGGCGGGCCGCTCCACCACTTCGCCTGCGGCGATTTGGCCGATCACCTCCGCCGACAGCTGTCTGATATGCCGTATTTCCATGAAACCTCCTTAGAGCTTGCGTGCCTTTTCACGCAGCAGGAAGAGCTTATTCAGCGCGTCCATGGGAGACATGGACAGCACGTCCAGGTTGGAAAGCTCCTCGATCAGCTCCGTTCTGCCGTATTCAAACAGATCCTGCTGCTGGTTTTTCTTTTTACCTTTTTCCAAAATGTTGCGGCCGATGGTGTTCTGATTGATGTTGTTGGCCTCCAGCCGGGCTTCGATCTCCTGGGCGCGGGCCACCACGGCATGGGGCACGCCGGCCAGCCGGGCCACATAAACGCCGAAGCTCTTGTCCGCGCCGCCGCGGATGATCTTGCGCAGGAAGATCACCTCTTCGCCGTGCTCCTTGACAGAAATCTGGTAGTTGGTCACGCCTTCCAATACGCCTTCCAATTCGGAAAGCTCGTGATAATGGGTGGCGAACAGCGTCTTCGCGCCGCTTTTCTTGGTGTCGCACAGGTATTCCACCGTGGACCAGGCAATGCTGAGACCGTCGAAAGTACTGGTGCCGCGTCCAATTTCGTCCAGGATCACAAGGGATCGCCGGGTGGCGTTGCGCAGGATATAGGCGGTCTCGCTCATCTCCACCATGAAGGTGCTTTGGCCGCCTGCCAGATCGTCCGACGCGCCCACCCGGGTGAACACGTTATCCACCAGGGAGATATTGGCCTCCTTGGCGGGCACAAAGGAGCCCATGTGGGCCATCAGCACGATCAGAGCCACCTGGCGCATATAGGTGCTTTTGCCTGCCATATTGGGGCCGGTGATGATCTGCATGCGCTTGTCATCAATGTTCATGTCAGTGTCGTTGGGCACGAACATGCCGTCGTTCAGCGTGCGTTCCACCACAGGATGGCGTCCGTCCCGTATCAGCAGCGTGCCGTCCTGGTTGAGGGTGGGGCGCACATAATTGTTTTCCCGGGCCACCCGGGCCAGGGACAGCAGGGCATCCAGCCGCTTGAGGGCTTCCGCCGTGGCTTGCAGCCGCTGCATACAGGCGGCGATCTGGCTGCGCACGCCGTAGAAAAGCTCCAGCTCCAGCTTCATGCTCTGCTCCTGAGCGCCGGTGATCTTGCCTTCGATCTTGCGCAGCTCGTCGGTGGTGAAGCGCTCGGCGTTGGCCAGGGTCTGCCGCCGCTGATAACGCAGCGGCACCAAGGAATAATAGGCCTTGGTGACCTCGATATAATAGCCGAATACCCGGTTATACTGGATACGCAGGGTTTTGATCCCGGTTTCCTCGCGCTCCTTGGCCTCCAGATCGCTGAGCCACACCTTGCCCTGGGTGGCGGCGGCGCGGTATTCGTCCAACTGCGCGTTGTAGCCGGGACGGATCACCGAGCCCTCGGTGATTTGCAGCGGTGCGTCCGGGTCGATGGCGTCCTCCAAAAGCTGCGTCAATTCCGGCAGAGGATCAAGCGTGCCCAGCGCCTTGACCACGGGCTGGCATCCCTCGTCCGCCAGGATAGATTGCAGGATGGGCACCTGCTTGAGGGACCGCAGCAGCGCCAGGCAGTCCCGGGCGTTGATGGAGTTATAGGATACCTTGGAGAGGATGCGCTCCATGTCATATACGTTGCGCAGGGTTTCGTATAGCTTTTCCGACAGGATGTGGCTGCCGTAAAGAGCGCTGACCGCGTCCAGACGGGCTTCGATATCCGCCTGATTGAGCAGCGGCTGCTCCACCCAGCGGCGCAGCAGACGGCCGCCCATGGCCGTGGCGGTCTTGTCCAGCAGCCACAGCAGGCTGCCGCGCTGGCTGCGGCTGGCCAGACCTTCCGTCAATTCCAGGTTGCGCCGGGTGGCGGCGTCCAGCGGCATGGTCTGGTTTTCCGCCAGCACGCGCAGGGCGGTGATGTGGGTCATGGCGTTCTTCTGGGTTTCGTCCAGATAGCGCATCAGGGCGCCGGCGGCATGGGCCGCGGGCAGCAGAGAGGCGTCCAGACCCAGCGATGTGAGGCTGGTGACGCCGAAATGGCCGGTGAGCATCTCGGTGGCGTTGGAACCCCGGAAGGCCGTTTGAGGGCAGTTGCCCAGGGGCACGGCGGACACGGCCTTGATGGCTTCATCGTCGTTAGTGATGATCTCCCGGGGCGAAATGGAAGCCAGCGCGCCGCGCAGCTCCCGCTCCAGATTGCTCAGCTGCCGAACGTAGAATTCGCCGGTGGTCACGTCCACATAGGCCACGCCTGCCCGTTTTCCTTCAAAGCACACCGCCGCCAGAAAGCTGTTTTGCCGGTCGTGCAGGGCGGATTGATCGGTGACGGTGCCGGGGGTGACGATGCGGGTGATCTCCCGCTTCACCAATCCCTTGGCCAGAGCAGGGTCCTCCATCTGCTCGCAGATGGCCACCCGATAGCCCTTTTCGATCAGGCGGGTGATGTAGGTATCCACCGCGTGATAGGGCACGCCGCACATGGGCGCGCGCTCCTCCATGCCGCAGTCCCGGCCTGTCAGGGTCAGTTCCAGCTCCCGGCTGGCCGTGATGGCATCGTCAAAAAACATCTCGTAAAAGTCGCCGAGACGGTAGAAAAGCAGTTCGTCGGGATGCTGTTCCTTGATCAGCAGGTATTGCTGCATCATGGGGGTGACGCTGCCCACAGAGGGTCGTGCCATTGTCTTTATCTCCTCTTGTATCAATCGGGGGTGTTTTCTTCCTGGCCGCAGCCGGGACATTCGGCGCAGTTGCCGCGGCAGTTGCATTGGATCTGGGGGTCCACCACGTTTTGCAGCACGTCGGCGACTCCCTGCATCAGGGTGTCGTATTCCTGCTTGGCCTGCTGATAGGCGTGATAAGCGGGGATGGCGTTCAGGCTTTCGCTGACCGCGTCCAGCTCCCGGGTCATTTCGCCGATCTGGTCAAAATCCAGATCCTTTTGCCCGGCCAGGGCTTCCAGCTTTTGCTGCAATTCGGCGTATTTGGCGATGCCTGCCACCGCCTGCGGATCTTCGGCGCTGGCTTTTCTGGCCAGCTTCATGGTTTTAAAGACGTCGCTGTCCGCGATCACACGGCCCAGCTCTTCGATTTTGTCATAGATTTCCCGGGTCATATGGAACATAATTAAATCTCCTTTTCGCCGCGCAGGGTGTTGCTGCCCGCGCCGGTGACGCGCACGGGGATGATTTTGCCCACGTCGGAGGCGTCGCCGTTGAAATTGACGTTGATGTTGCGCCCGCTCTTGCCCGTCAGCTGGGTGGCGCGGCGGCGGGACGTGCCCTCCACCAGCACCTGCACGGTCTGCCCGGCCATATCGGAGAGGATTTCGCCGGTGATGCGCTCCTGGGCCGCGATCAGCCGCTCGATGCGCTCCGAGGCAACCTGAGGATCGATCTGCCCGGGCATCTCGGCGGCGCGGGTACCCTTGCGCGGGCTGTAAATGAAGGTGTATGCGCTGTCGTAGCGCACTTCCTCCACCAGGGACAGGGTCTCTTCAAATTCTTCTTCCGTCTCGCCGGGGAAGGCCACGATGAGGTCGGTGGTCAGGCCGATATTCGGCATGGCGCTTCGCAGGGCCTTTACGCGGCTCAGATAGTGTTCCCGGGTATAACGGCGGTTCATTTCATGCAGGATGCGGTCGGAGCCGCTTTGCACCGGCAGGTGCAGATGGGGGGCGATGACGGGGTTATGGGCCATTTCGTCGATGAGCTCGTCGGACAAATCCTTGGGATGGGAGGTCATGAAACGCACCCGGGGGATGCCCGTCTGGGTGACGCGATGGAGAAGCTTGGCAAAGGAAATGCTTTCCTCGCTGTCCAGACCGTAGCTGTTCACGTTTTGTCCCAGCAGCATGATTTCCTTTACACCCGCCGCGGCCAGGCCTTCAGCCTCGCGCACGATGTCGTCTGCCCGGCGGCTGCGTTCCCGGCCCCGTACATAAGGCACGATGCAGTAGGAGCAAAAGTTGTTGCAGCCGTACATCACCGTGATATAGGCCTTGATGTCGCTTTCCCGGTGCACCGGCAGACCCTCCACCACAGTGCTGGATTCCTGATCCACCCGGATGACGCGGCTCTTGTTTTCAATGGCTTCCAGCAGATATTCCGGCATGCGGTACAGATTGCCCGTGCCGAAAGCCAAATCGATGAAGGGATATTGCTTCAAAAGCTTTTTGGCCATTTCCTCCTGCTGGATCATGCAGCCGCACACGCCGATCATCAGCTCCGGCCGTTCTTTTTTGATTTCCTTAAGCCAGGTCACGTTGCCCAGGGCCTTGCGCTCGGCGTTGTCGCGGATGCAGCAGGTGTTGTGCAGCACGATGTCCGCCTGGGTGCGCTCGCCGGCGGGCTCCATGCCCATCTCCTCCAGCATGCCTGCCAGCTTTTCACTGTCGTGGGCGTTCATCTGGCAGCCGTAGGTCACAATATAATAGGTTTTCGGACGATCCGGATGGAAACGCACCAGCCGCATATACTCCTGCTGTTTGGCGAGCGCCTCCTCCGGGATTCGTTTGATTTCTTCACGCATCGTCTGTAATCTCCTCGTCGGGCTGAATCAAAGCGCCTGTCCCGCCGCAATGGGGGCAGGGCAGATCGGGCAGGGGGCAAAGCGGCTCCCGGGTCCTGTGCCGGGTGATTTCCAGGATGCCCAGCGCCGTAAAATCGTGCACGGTGCTTTTGACGGGATCTTCTGCCAAGGCAGCGCGCATCTCGTTCAAAATGCTTTCGCGGTCCGCGTCGCTCTCCATGTCGATGAAATCCACTAGGATCATGCCGCCGATGGATCGCAGCCGCAGCAGCCTTGCCACCTCCCAGGCAGCCTCGCGGTTGATCCGCAGCGCGGTTTCGGCAATGCTCTTGCCGCCGCCGGCCATGGCGCTGTTGACGTCGATGACCGTCATGGCCTCGCAGGGATCTACCACCAGGGTGGCGCCGCTTTTCATGCGCACCGTGCGGCGCAGGGATCTTTCCAGCCTGTGTTCCACACTGTGCAGTAAAAAGGGATGTTCGCACTGCCTGATTTCCGCGGTGCAGTCCGCGGGAACGGCGGTGGGATCGTTGGTCAATACATATTCCAGGCGGCCTTCCTCGTCCCGGAGCAGCTGGGCCAAAAAGCTTTCCCCGCTCCACAAAAGGCAAGGCTCCGATCTGCGCTGGCCGGCAGCCTGAATGGTTTGCCAGGTATTCCGCAAAACAGCCAGCTCTTTTTCTACCTGATCTTTTGCGGCGTGCAGGGCGGCGGAGCGCAGGATCAGGCCGTCATTGCCATGGGCCAGGCTCTTGGCCAGGGTTTTCAGCTGCTTTTTTTCTTCCGCCTCGCAGCGGTTGGAAACCCGAATGCCCTTGGCTAAGGGAAGATACACCGCATATGTGCCAGGCAGGGCGATGTCCCGGGACAGCAGCGCTTTTTTGACGCCCGTGGCGGGGCGCTTCACCTGCGCCAGCACGGGAGAGCCGGAGGAGAGGGACTTTTCACCCTCCGCAAAAGGCAAAAAGCCGTATTCCTTGCCGGGCAGCCGCACAAATGCGCCGCTGATGCCCTTCACGTTGCGGTCCACCACGCCCAGAAAAATCTGTTCCTCCCGGATATTCTGCACATGCGTTTCCGCCTGGTATGCATATAGCCGATCCCGATGGATCAGGGCGCAGCGCAGGCCGTCGGCGGCTTTTTCGATCAGCAGAATGCTCATAGCAGCTCCAGGGGAATGAAGTCCTTGCCCAGCAGCTGGGTGCGTACGGCCAGATAGCGGGGACGGGCTTCCAGTCCGGCTTCCGCCGCCAAAGCGTCCATCAGCAATTCCACCTTGCAGGTGGCCGCTTCGCACAGAGCCAGCACGCATTCAAAGCGGCTTTCGTCCAGGCGTTTGATCTCATAGATCATGGGCCGGATGTCGGTCAGCTTTTCTCCGCTCTTGGTCTTTTTGAGGGCCATGACGTTTTCTTTCGCCAGCAGGGAGGGGATGGCGGCCAGGATCTCTTCCACGTGCTCCTGCACGGTGATCTGATAGCCCGCGGCAAACAGCTGCGCCATGGGCGCGGGATGGCGATCCTCCACCGCGCGTACAGCCACGCAGGGCAATTCCGGCGGCAGGGCGGCCCGCAGCTTTTCCTTGAATTCCTCTTCGCTGATCTCAGCGGACAGCGGCACCTCCATCACTTCGCGCAGGCCCGGCATGCCCACGGACAGGGGCGCGGCGAAGGTGACCAGCAAATGGGGGTTAAAGCCCTGGGAGAAGGCGATGGGCACGCCGCTGCGGCGCAATGCCCGCTGCATGGCCCGCATCAGATCCAGATGACTCACATGGCGAAGCCGCTCCTTTTTTTCAAAAACAACCAGCATTTTCATCGATCCACGCACACTCCCTCAAAGCGCTTGAGCCCGCAGCCCTGGCAACCCTTGCGGCAGTCCGGGGTAACCTCGGCGCGCAGGGCTTTTTGCCATTCGCGCCACAGGAAAGCCTTGGTGACGCCGGCGTCGATGAAATCCCAGGGCAGCAGCTCCTTTTCGCCGCGGACGCGGTTGGCGTAAAAGGCGGGGTCCACATGGCAGTCCTGGAAGGCCTTCATCCAGCCTTCATAGTTGAGAAACTCCGTCCAGCCGTCCATGCGGCAGCCGTTTTTCCAGGCGGCGTACAGCACGTCCGCCATGCGGCGGTCGCCCCGGGCAAAGCAGGCCTCCAGCATGCTCAGCTCCGGCTCGTGCCAGTTGAAGTTGACACCCTTCACCTGATGCAAAATATCGCCCAGCCGGGCCTGCTTTTCCCGGATTTGAGGCAATTCGTCCTGACCCTGCCATTGGAAAGGGGTAAAGGGCTTGGGCACAAAGGTGGAGGCGCTGCAGGTAACGCGAAGCCCCTTGGCGCGCTGGCTGCGGGGAACGGTGAAGTAGGCGTTGATCACGTCCCGGGCCAGGTTGCCGATTCCCTGCAGGTCCTCGTCGGTTTCCGTGGGCAGGCCGATCATGAAGTACAGCTTCACCGTGCTCCAGCCGCTTTCAAAGGCGTCGGTAACGGCGCGGATCAAATCTTCCTCCGTCACGCCCTTGTTGATCACGTCCCGCATGCGCTGGGTGCCGGCCTCGGGAGCCAGCGTCAGGCCGGATTTGCGCACCTTCTGAGCCTCCTCCAGGGATTGCTTCACAAAGCTGTCAATGCGCATGGAGGGCAGGGATACGCTGATCTTGCGCTCCGCGTAACGTTCCGTCAGGGCGCAGACCAATTCCGTCAAATGGGTATAATCGCCGCTGGACAGGGAGGAAAGGGACATTTCCTCATACCCCGTGGCGTTTTCCAGCTTCTCCGCCTGGGAAAGCAGCGTTTCCAGGCTGCGTTCCCGCACCGGACGATATAGCATGCCCGCCTGGCAGAAGCGGCAGCCCTTGGTGCAGCCGCGCATGATTTCCAGCACGATGCGGTCGTGGATGGCTTCGGTATAGGGCACCACGAAAGCCTCGGGATAGGCGGCGCTGTCCAGGTCCCGCACGATGCGCTTGCGCACCACGGCGGGCGCGGCGTCGTCGATGGGGGCAAAGGCGGCCAGCGTGCCGTCGTTATTGTAGCTTGCCTGATAGAAGGCGGGCACATAAATGCCTTCGATCTTGGCCAGCGCCCGCAGGGTATCCAGGCGGGACAGCCCTTCCTGCTTGCATTTGCGCACACAGGCGATGGCTTCCACCATCATTTCCTCGCCGTCGCCGATCTGAAATACGTCCACAAAGGGAGCCAGGGGCTCGGGGTTATAGGCGCAGGGACCGCCCGCCATGATGATGGGCCCGTTCTGCCGATCCCGGGAATAAAGGGGAATGCCCGCCAGATCAAGCATTTCCAGCACGTTGGTATAGCTCATTTCATATTGCAGGGTAAAGCCCACAATGTCAAAGCGGTCCAGGGGCGTGCGGGATTCGATGGAAAAGAGCGGAAGATCCTCTTTGCGCATGGCGTCCGCCATATCGGGCCAGGGCATGAAGGCGCGCTCGCACAGAGCCCAGGGCTGCCGATTGATGATGTCGTAGAGGATCTTGATGCCCAGGTGGGACATGCCCACCTCATAGGAATCGGGGAAACAGAAGGCAAAGGTCACATCCGCCTGGTCAAAGGGCTTGATGACGGCATTCATTTCGCCGCCGGTGTAGCGGGAGGGCTTGAGCACGGTGTCAAGCAGCCTTTCCAGTCGGTCGGCCGAGAAAACTTTCACGGAACTTCCTCCAAGTACAATACTTCAATTTACAATCATACCATAAACGACAATATTTGTCCATGCGTACTTTGGATTTTTTCTTGTGGAGAAAAACCGGCCCGATACGCTTTTGACCCCAATATCTTGTATTAGATCCTAAAATATACAAAATTTACATGTAAAAATCCGTTCCGATATTGACAATGGCAAAATTGGGATGTAAAATAATGATTTGTAAGTGTACCCCGAATGGAGGATGATGTATGTCCAAATCTATGCTTTTGAACCCGGCCCTTGAAGACGAAGCTAATCAGCCGCTTTATGTGGAAGGCAACCACACTCCGGACGAGCTGGCCCGCGCCAGCGGCGTATGGATCGGCTCCGCCGGCTCCGCCATGCTCCCGCTGGGACTGTACCATATGAGCGATACTTCCCGCTGGCTGTGGTTCGCCGTGGAAAACGGCCTGATCCAGCTGGAAAACGACGATGTGTCCTATTCTTTGCACGGCGGCGACTGCTGCATGCTGCCGCCCGGCACCCACGGCGTCACCGTGACCGCCACCCAGGAAGCCCGCGTGCTGTGGATGACGGTGGACGGCGTGCTGAGCAACAGCTTTCTGCAGCGTATGGGCGCGCTGCCCCATCGGGTGATGAAGCAGGGCGCGCTGCCCTCCCAATTGACCCTCAGCCGCCATATCGTGCAGGCCGTGGTGCGCATTTCCGCCGCCCAGGATGCCTCCAGCGCCCAGCTGCAGCAGCTTTTGTGGGCCATGCTGGCCTCCCATTCCGGTCAGCCCGTGGCCATGGACGCCGTGCTGTCCCACGAGATCGCCCGCGTGGTGGACGCCATGCGCAAGAATCAGTACCGCGACAGCTTCTCCCTGGCCGAGATGGCTTCCATCAGCCGCATGCCCGTGGAGACCTTCCGCAAACGCTTTGTGTCGGAGGTTGGCATGCCGCCCCAAAGCTATCAGCTGTTCTGCAAGATGGAGCGGGCCAAGACCCTGCTCAAGAACGGCTCCACCGTGCGCCAGGCGGGCATCGAGGTGGGTATGAGTGATCCCTATCACTTCTCCAAGACCTTCAAAAACATCGTGGGCATGAGCCCCTCTGCCTACAGCAAGACCGCCCAGAAATGATATGCCGCTGATGGATAAACAGGCAGCCTATCAGCTGCCCGCCCTGCGATTGGCCTTTATCGGCGATACCATTTGCGATTTGCTGGTGCGCACGGAGCTGATGTTTTCCGCTTCTTCCATCAAGGAGATGCATGTCCGGGCCACCGGCACCGTCAACGCCGTATCCCAGGCCGCCATGCTGGACGCCATTGGCCATCTGCTGACGGCGGATGAAGCGGATATCGTCAAGCGCGCCCGCAACAGCCATCCCGGCCACAGCATCCCGCAGGCCGCCTCCCGGGAGGAATACATGAAGGCCACCGCTTTTGAAGCGCTGATGGGGTATCTGTACCTCACCGGCCAGATGCGCAGGGCGCAGACCCTATTTCAATTGAGCCGCGTGAAGGAGTAAACCATGCCGGAAAAAAATCTGCATGTCGAATTGATTGCCCACACGCCTCTGCCCGAGCAGGTGTGTGCGCTGGGCGCCAAACTATGCTATGCCAAGGCCGATGTGGCCGCTTTGCGGAAAAAGATATCCGCCCAGGACCAGGGCGTTTTTCTGGAAAAGATCATGGAATCAGGGCATTTGTCCGTGCTGGAGCACGCCACCTTCACCTTTGCCGTGGAGGGTGTCAGCCGGGTGCTGCTGGCCCAATTGACCCGCCACCGCATCGCGTCCTTCAGCGTCCAGAGCCAGCGATATGTTTCGCTGGCGGAAACCTTCTCCTACATCATTCCGCCGGCCATCAAAGCGCTGGGGGAGGAGGCCGTCAGCGAGTATCGACGCCAGATGGCGCAGATGCAGACCTGGTATATCGAGTGGCAGGAAAAGTTGGGTGCTAAAGGGGAAAAGAGCAATGAGGATGCACGCTTCGTGTTGCCCAACGCCTGCGAAACCCGCTTGATTGTTACCATGAATACTCGGGAACTGCTGCATTTCTTTGAGCTGCGCTGCTGCTCGCGAGCGCAGTGGGAGATTCGCGCCTTGGCCGATGAAATGCTGCGCCAGTGCAAGCAGGCTGCTCCGGTGTTATTTGCCAACGCCGGGCCAGGGTGTGTCCGCGGCAAATGCCCGGAAGGGAACAAGACATGCGGCAAAACGCAGGAAACCCGCGAAAAATATAAAAATCTGTGATAAAAGAGGATATGATGCA
>CACWUV010000034.1 GCA_902764185.1 uncultured Eubacteriales bacterium | reverse complement strand
ATTACTGCGGATGCAGCTGGGAAAAGGCCCGGATGATGCTCAAATCCGTGGGCCGGGAGCAGCTGCTCGACATTCTGGAAAAGGATCACGGCGCGGAAATGACGTGTCATTTCTGCCATACCACGCATAAATTTACTGAGGACGACATCAAGGCGCTGCTGGGCAGCGATATGAACTGAACGGAGGTATCATGCCGGATATCATCCCCCTGGAAATGAACTTCGCCTACTGGCGGCAAAAGGCCCAGCAGGCGCAAAAAAACGGCCATCTGCAGGAGGCGGTCCGGCTGTACCGGGCCGCCCTGCGCCAGCACGACAGCAACGCCCTGCGCCGGGAATTGGCCCAGGTGTACGCGGACATGCGCTGTATGACCGCCAGCGACCGGCTGTACCACGAAAACCTGGCCCGTGACGCCGGGGATGCCGACAGCCTGTACGGCCTGGCCCGCAACCGCAGCCTGATGGGCGACAGCCGGGGCATGAGCGCGATGCTGGATCAATACCTGCGCCTTGCTCCCTGCGGCCGGCAGGCGGACGAGGCCCGGGACATCCTGTGGCAGCAGCCCCGGGAGCTCAAGCCCGCGCCCCGCACCTGCCGGGCAGAAACGCTGTTCAACCAGGCGGCGGACGTACAGGAGGATGGGGACGAATGCCTGCGCCGGGCCAAGAAATCCTGGCAGCGGGGCCATCTGCCCCAGACCGCCCGGCTGCTCTGCCAGCTGTATCTGCGCCAAGGCAAGCCCCAAAGGGCCTTTGCCTACGCGGACACCGCCTGCCGCATGGAGCCGAAGGATCTGATGGCCAGACAATTGCTGGCCACAGCCCTGCACGACCTGGGCATGCCCCACGCCTGCCGGGCAGCCCTGCGGCAAGCGGCGGCGCTGTGCGATACCCTGGAGCTGCTGCCCATGTTCTGCGGCTGCGCCATCAGTCTGGAGCAGGCGGATCTGGCCGCGGAGCAGGTGGAAAAATGGCTGGCGAAATATCCCGACAGCGCCGATCTGATGATCCTGCTGGCCCTGACCCTGCGGGAAAAGGGCGGCGAGGAGGACCGGGTGCGGGCGCTGGCGGAGGCGGCGGAAGCCCTGGACAGCGAAAACCCCACGCCGCGGATGCTGCGAGATCACCCGGAGAAGGCGGATTATTCGCCGCAGCAGCAGTTTAAGGAAATTCTGAACCGGCTGCATCTGTTCAACGAATCCATCACCACCGGCGATCCGGACACACTGGCGGAGCGCCTCCACAACGGCATGGTGCAGCTGATGCGCGCGCCCCTGCCGGGCATGCTGGAGACGGTGATCCCGCTGATGATGAAAAACGAGGACACCCTGGGCTTGCGCATGGCGCTGACGGAATTTGAGCTGCCGCCCATGCTGGGCGGGTCCATTCTGGGATATTTGGACACCCACGGGGTGGAGCTGCCCGTGTTCATGCAGGCGGAAGGCCGCATGATCCTGGCGCCCCAAGCCCCCCGGCCGCCCTATGATCCCGACCTTCACGATCTGATCCGGCGGCTGCTGCGGGAATTGCCGGAGAGCATTCCCCTGAGTGACGTGGTGCGGGAGGTGCCGCCTCTGTGGCGGCGGCTGCCCGTCAGCGCCCAGCGCCACTGCGCCCAGAGCCGGGACGGCATATGGCCCGCGGCCTTCACCGCCTGCCTGCTGGCCCGGCAGAGCGGAGCCGCCGCCCAGGAATATATACAAAAGAGCAGGCATCCCCGCCGGGTCCGGCGCGCGTATATGCAACTGATCAGAAGGAGCAAAAGACCGTATGAAGTGCATCGACTTTGATAAAGCGTTTTCCCTCTACGCCATGAAATGGTTTAAGGATCACGCCAAGGAATACAAGAATTACGACGCCATGGAGGCCGCCATGCCCGAGGTGTACGACCGTTTTCTCGACACCCCGGCGGACTTTCTGACCGGGGCCAAGCCCGGCGAATACTTTCGCCAGTGGGAGGACGCCAAGGCGCTGATCGACTGGATGGAGGACTACTTCAAGCAAAAGGTACCCGTGCCCGATATGCTGCTGAACCGCATTACCGAGCTGGGCGAGCCCGCGGAAAAGCGGCTGTACAGCCTCTTGCAGAAGGAGCGCACGCCCCAGGAAGCCCGCATGACGGCGGTGTCCCTGCTGGGTGAGATGGGCAGCACCCTGCCCATGCAGCTCTACATCAGCTGGCAGCTGAACCGGGCGTACGACGACGAGCTCTGTGACGCGGCCTGCGAAGCCCTGGCCCAGATGGGCGAGGAGGCCATCGACCCCATGCTGGCTTTCCTGGACGACGCCAACGACGCGGGCAAGGAAGCCCTGTGCTCCGTGCTGTCCTATTACCCGGACACCTCGGGCAAGGTGCTGCCCGAGCTCCTGCGGCTGATCCGCAAGCCCGACGCCAACATCGCCGTGCTGGCGGGTTATCTGGGCCGTCTGGGCGAGGAAGGCGCGCTGGAAACGCTGATTGATCTGGCTCTGGACGAGGATCTGACCTATCTCAACTACATCGAACTGCGCTCGGCCATCGAGCAGTTGGGCGGCGACGCGCCGGAACGGGAATTTGACGAAAGCGACCCGGACTACGAGGCCATGCAAAACCTGCAAATGTCCTGGCCCAAGGAAAACGAAGCCCCCAACAATGGAGATTACCTGCAATGATCTGTGAACGCTGCGGCATGCGCTCGGACAACAGCGCCCGCATCTGTCCCCACTGCGGCGCGCCGCTGCGGGTCTCCGCCGGCACGGACGCCACGGCGGAGATCCGCCAAGGGCGCAGCCATGAGCCGCCGCCGGTCTACGGCGTCAGCGGCGAGCGGCCCGTCCGCACCTCCCGCTATGCCCAGGACGCCGGACGGCCCGAAAACCACCGCGGCATCGGCAGCGGGGAGGAGGACGCCGCCGTCAAGCGGGTGCGCAAGCACGACAAGCCCATCCGCAATGTGCGCCGTCGCGGCGTGAACCGCGCGCTGCTGCTGACCGTTCTGGCGGCTCTGCTGCTGGTGGCGGCAGTGGTGCTCTTTGTGCTGGCCATCCGCCTGCCCCAGGGGCACCTGATCCTGATGCGGGCCACGGCTAACAACCCCGAGCGTCAGGAGCGCATCGTCTCCATGATCGGCGAGGAGGCGGCGGCCCAAGCCCTGTGGCAGATCGGCAGCGAGCAGATCGACCAGGGCTACATTGCCCAGAGCATCGAAACCTACACCAAGGCGTACGAGCTGGCTCCGGAGATCGACGGACTGTACCAGCGGCTGCTGAGCCTGGCGGACGCCTACGAGGCCATCGGCTCCCTGGACGAGGCCGAAGCCCTGTATCAAAAGCTGTACACCGAGGTGGACGAACAAAACCCCCTGGCCTATCGCTACGCCATCGACATTCTGACGGACCAGGGCCGGCTGTTTGAGGCCACCGACCTGATGCAATTGGCCTACGACAAAACGGGCGAGCTGAGCTTCAAGAGCCAGCGGGAATCCCGGGTGCCCCTGGCGCCCGTGGCGGACAAGGAAAACGGCCGCTATATGAACAGCTGCCTGGTCACCCTGTCCTCTCCCCAGGGCTACGACGTGTATTATCTGCTGGACGACGCCGAAACCGAGCTGCCCGAGGGCGGCATGCTGTTCAGCGAACCCTTGAACCTCACCGAAGGCACCCACGAGATCCGGGCGGTGTGCGTATCCAGCGAGCTGATCAGCGACGAGGTGAACTTCCGCTACACCGTGTGGTTCCCTGTGCCCAGCGCGCCCAAATCCCGCCTGCTGACGGGCGTATATGACAATCCCAAGCGGGTGTACCTCTACATGGAGGATATCAAGATCACCGGCGACACCCCCGACCAGCAGTACGTGATCTATTACACCATCGACGGCACCCAGCCCAACAGCGATTCGCCCATCTACACCAGCGAGGGCTTCATGCTGCCCGTCGGCCGCACCACCCTGCGGGCCGTGGCGGTGAACCAATACGGCAAGGTGAGCAACGAATACGTGGGCACCTACAAGATCAACGGCACGCCCCAAAAGCTGTTCAGCGCGGACAAGATGCAGTTCAAGGCCTTCACCCTGGGCAAATCCACCTATGAAAACATCCGCAAGCTCTACGGCGCGGGCCAGGAAACCGGCGAAAACGCCCCCACCCTCACCGGCCGCGCGCTGCGGGTCAACTATGAATGGGGCTCCGCCTGGTTTACCAGCGACGAGCAGGTGCTGTATGCCATCAGCACCAACAACCCCGCCATGATAGGCCCCCAGGGCAGCAAGGTGGGCATGCGGAGCGCCGAGGTCACGGCGCTGTACCGGGATTGCGGCCAGGCCGCCAACGCCAAGGGCAACCGCAGCCTGTACAGCAATTCCGCCATTGATTACGGCAGGTATTGGAAGGACAGCGACACCGCCGCCCGCATCGAATACGCCTGCAGCGGCGAGGACGACCAATACACCGTACTGACCTACCACCTGGAGAACGACACCGTGACCCGCATCGATATGACGCTCTACGGGCTGCTGGTGGAATGAGGAGGAACGCTATGGCGACCATTCGCCGCGCCGAAGAACGCGACATTCCCGACGTGCTGGATCTGCTGGTGCAGGTGAACATGGTGCACCACAACGGGCGGCCCGATCTGTTCAAGGGGCCGGCCACCAAGTATGGCGCGGAGGAGCTCCGGGCCATCTTTGCCGACGATGGCCGCCCGGTGTTCGTCTATGACGAAGGCGGGCGCGTGCTGGGCTACGCCTTCTGCGTGTTCCAGCAGCACGTGGGCAGCCAGCTGATGACCGACGTCAAAACCCTGTATATCGACGACCTGTGCGTGAACGAAACCCAGCGGGGCAAGCACATCGGCACCGCTCTGTACCGCCATGCGCTGGATTTTGCCCGGCAAAGCGGCTGCTACAACGTGACGCTGAACGTGTGGAGCTGCAATCCCAGCGCGCTGCGGTTCTACGAGAAATGCGGGCTGGTGCCGCAAAAGATCGGGATGGAGAAGATACTGTAAGGGAGAACGCGCTTTTCAATAATTTCAAGGTGAACGTATATACAAACGGAAATTGAAAAGGCAGTTGATAATAGATCCTGCTGGCCTTTCGGCCAGGGCAAAGCGAACGACTGCGCTTACGCTCCGCTCAGGATGACATCGAGGAGTGATTTTCTCTTGTTTATTGGCGATTTTTGCTGCAATTTAAGTCAATAAACAAGGAGCAAATCTTCTTTCAATGTCATCCTGAGCGGAGCGTAAGCGCAGTCGAAGGATCTTATGCTGATACCCGATTCAAAGGATACACAAAAACAGAAATTTGACGGGGAGACGTTCGAGGGCTTTGCCCTCGAGCTCCTACCAGGGAGGCAGTACCGACCGGCCCCTTATCGTTTCCCCCTTATCATCTATTCCCTAACCGTCTCCGCCTCTTCAAAGTCCTCCTGGGCGGGCGGCATATGATCGCAGACCATGAAAAGGGCGTCCTCGCCATTATCTTCATAGTATTTTTTGCGTACGCCCACCTGAATGAAGCCGTGGCTGAGGTAGACGTGCTGGGCCACCTCGTTGCTGCGGCGCACCTCCAGGGTCATATAGACCACGCCCAGGTTGGCGGCGTACTGCATCAAAGCGGCGGTGAGGGCGCGGCCAATGCCCTCTCCCCGGTGATCCGCCCGCACGGCGATATTGGTGATATGGCCTTCGTCCAGCACCACCCACACCCCAGCAAAACCCACGATGCCGCCATCCGGAAGCACGGCCACCAGATAACGGGCGCAGGCATTGCGGGTCATTTCCTCATAAAAGCTCTGGCGGCTCCAGGGCATGGCGAAGGTGGCCGCCTCAATGGCGTGCACGGCGTCCACGTCCTCCACCGTCATGCGGCGGATGATGTACTCAGCCATGCTGCTTCGCCTCCCGGGCTGCCCGCTCGCGCTCCGCCTGGGGCGCGCGGAGATACAGGGGCTGGAGCGTCAGATAATCCACCGCCCGATGGGCGTCCCGGGCAGCCAGACAGGCCACCGCCGCCGGCCGCAGATAGCAGCTGTGGGCCGCGGCAAACCGCGCCCTGTCCCCCATCACCTCGGCAATGCGGGCCTGATAGGGGATCACGCCGTCGCCGGTAAAGAGGAAGCGCTCGCCCAGTGGCGCGATGGCGGCCAGGTATTCCTCCAGCTTCATCACGCAGTCGGCCAATAGCCGCCTGCCATTTTGGAAGGCTGCGCCGTACACCTGCTGCACCCGGGCGTCCTGGATGGGGCAGATGATTTCATCGGGATTCTCAATGCCCCACGCCGTGGCCTCCAGCGCGTCCACCGGAACGCAGGGAATGCCCAGGGCGTGGCTCATGGCCTTCACCGCCGTAACGCCGATGCGCACGCCGGTGAAGCTGCCCGGGCCCACAGTGACCGCCAGGTGGGTCAATTGCTCCTTATGCAGGCCGGTGCGGGTCAAGGCCTCCTCCACCATGGGCATGATGCTTTCAGAATGGGTCATCTTGTTGACCGCCATGGCCTCATAGCGAATGCGGCCTTCCTCCAGCACGGCCACACCCGCCACCGGGCCCGAAGTATCCATTGCCAGGATGATCATCTGTGCTCCGCCTCCCACCTGCCGTGCGGGATCAGGGTGATGATCCGGCTGCCGTCCTCCTGGGGGCTCAAGAGCACCTCCAGCGCCGTTTCCGGGATCAAATTCTCCGCCCGCTCATGCCATTCGATCAGGGTCACGCCGTCGCCGCCGATATACTCGTCCAGCCCCATATCCGTAAGCTCGCTCTCGTCGCCGATGCGATACCAATCGAAATGATACAGGGGCAGCGCGCCCTCGTCATACACGTTCAAAATCGTAAAAGAAGGGCTGGGCACCGCCGAGGTGATCCCCAGCCCACGGGCCACGCCCCGGGCAAACTCGCTTTTTCCCGCGCCCATGCGCCCGCTGAGCAGGATCACATCTCCCGCCTTCAGGCGCTTGGCCAGGCTTTTGCCCGCGCCCTGCGTGTCCTCCTTCGTCACGGCAAACACCGTCGTCATGTCAGTCTCCTTCAAACACGATGGCCGCGGGCTCCTTGCGGATGGACAGCACGTGGGCCGCGCCCTCCCCAAAGACCGCGTTCATCTGCCGCACAAAGTCCTCCTCCAGCGCCAGCGGCACCACGTTGAGGGTGGTTCCCGCAAAGCCGCCGCCGTGGACGCGCCATGCGCCGCGGCCCTGGAGCATCCGCTCCGCCAGACACAGCGCCACGCTGAGGCTCTGGCTGGCCGGGGAAGCGTAAACGTTTTGCAGATACATCCAGCTGCTGCGGCCGGAGGCGATGAGGATCTCCTTGAAAGTCTCGACATCCCGCTGCTGGACCGCCTCGATCAGCCGCGCCACGCGCTCGTTTTCGCTCAGATAGTGCATGGCCCGCAGCACCGCCCGGTCCCCCGCCTGCCGCATCACCCGGGGCAGATCTCCGATCAGCTCGTCAAAGGAAACCTGGCGCAGCACCTCCTTGCCGAAGCACTGGGCCACAGCGTGCATCTCCCGGCGCACGGCGGCATAGTCCTCCGTCAGATCGTCATGGCTGCTGCCGGTGCCCACCACCACCAAGGAATAGCCCGTCAGGTCCATCTGCAAAGGCATCACCTTGGGATCGCTTTCAAAGTCGATGGCCACCAGGCCGCCCACGGAGGAAGCCATCTGGTCCATCAGGCCGCTGGGCTTGCCGAAATACACGTTTTCCGCGTACTGGGAAATCTGGGCCCGGGTGATGGCATCCACCCGCATGCCGTTGTACAGGGCGTCCAGGATGGCCACCATGAGCACCTCAAAGGCGGCGGAGGAAGAAAGGCCGCTGCCGGTGAGCACGCTGGAGGTCACATTGGCGTCAAAGCCGCCGATCTTGCAGCCCAGCTCCTGCAAACGGTTGGCCACGCCGCGGATGATGGAGGCCGGCGTACCCGCCTCCTGGGGCGCCACGGCCAGGTCGTTTAGGCTCAGCTGCACGGGCTGGAAGCCTTCGCTGTGCAGGTTCACCCGCATATCCGCCCGGGGGCGCACCGCCGCCACGGTATCCAGGTTCACCGCCGCCGCCATCACCAGGCCGTTGTTATGGTCAGTGTGATTGCCGCACAGCTCGGTGCGGCCCGCGGCGCTGAGGATCATGGGCGCGGCGTCCGTGCCAAAGATCTCCTGGTGCTTGCGGGCCAGAGCAGCGTAGCGCTGCTGCTGGCGCTGGGCCTCGCCGGGGCGGTCGCCATAGAGCGCCGTCAGGTGCTCAAGGCCCGCCGGGGACATGATTTTTTCAATCAGTGCGCTGGTTGTCATTTGTCGATTCCCTCCAAAATATTCTGCCAGAAGGCCATGAATTCGGTCAGGCCCGCTTCCTGCAGATCCTTTTCAAACTGATCGAAGCTCTCATCCGATATGGGCTCGTCCCCCAGCACCCAGCGGCTGATGCTCTCGTCCACCAGGCGGCCGATGCGGCTTTGCAGAGGCGCGATGGAAGCCGCCTGCTCCGCCGTCAGCGTATAATACGGGAAGGGCTGCACCGCCGCCGCGTTGACCCGGGCGATCTCGTCCGACAGCTGGGCCACGGTGGGCTCATAGTAGCGGCGCTGGAAGCCCTCCGTCACCAGGCCGGGCGGGGTGGTGCCGGAGGTAATCAGGGTGTCGCCGGTAAAATAGCTGTTGTTGGTGGCGGCGCTGGTCATGCGCCAGGTGCCGTCGCCGTCGATGACGTAATCCACGTTTTCCACGCCCACGCTGGCCAGGATGTAGGTTTCCTCGGTATAGAACCGATCCACCCATTGCAGCACCTCGGCCACGTTGTCGCAGGCGGTGGTGACGGCAAAGGTGCCGCGCAGCAGGCCGCCGCCCAGGTCGCGGTAAATCGCCTGGCCGTCATAGGTCAAGGGCGGCAGCACGGCATACTTGCTCATCCAGGCGGCGGGCAGGAAGTTGGTGGGCACGGTGGTGAGCATGCCGCCGTACACGTTGGTGGCGGTCTCCTTTTCCACGGTGCGAATGGCGTCCGAGGTCACAAAGCCCGTCCCGTCCAGCAGCCCTTCGCTGAACAGCTGCCGCAGCCATTCCACAAAGGGACGGAAGTTTTTATCCAGCGGGATGAACTCCGCCTGGCCGTCCACCGCCCGCAGGTTATAATCGTTGGCGATCAGGCCATAGGCATGGCCCAGGAATTTGAGGTCGAAGGCCCCGATGAAGGCCAGCGGGATCTCGTCCTTCTTGCCGTTTTTGTTGGGATCCTGCTCCTTGAAGGCCCGCAGCACCGCCGTCAGCTCCTCCGCGGTGGCGGGCATATCCAGCTTGAGGGCGCTGAGCCACTCCCGGTTGATCCACACGCAGTTTTGCATGGGCTGCTGGATGATGGCGGGCAGGGCCGCGATGCTGCCGTCCGGCAGGGTGATGGCCTTTTCATACGCCGGGTGTTCCGCCAGGATAGCGCTGAGGTTGGGGCAGTTCTCCGCCAGATAGGGCTTCAAATCCACCAGCACGCCCCGCTCCCGCAGGGCCAGGCAATCGCTGCCGGTCAGCTGGGCCTTGAACAGCACGTCCGGCAGATCGGCGCTGTCCGCCTGCATGGCGGCCTTGGCCTTTTCCCAGTCCTCCGCCTTGGTGTACTGCTGATAGGTGAAATGAACCCCCGTCAGCTCCTCCATACGGGAAAAAAACTTGTTGGTGCTCCACGTGCGGTACGTGTTGGCCTCGTCATAGCCCGCCATGGTATATTCCGCCAGCGCGGCGCAGGGAATCAGCACCGCCGCCAGGATGCACAGCAAACGCTTGAGCAAAAAAACACCCCCTTAACGATGTAAGTATTATACATCATCAGGGGGCGTATGTCCAACGTTAATTGCGGGATCTCATTGGAAAAGCGGCTCAGAAAGAGCATGAAAACGGGCGCTGCGAAACAGAAATCCATATGCTATCTGGCAAAGCAGCACGCCGCCCTTACCACTGCCGCACCGCGTCGGCATAGAACCGATCCAGTTCCTCCTTGGTGGAGAAATTGGCCACGTACATCTGGTTGCCCATGGCGCCGGAGAGGGCGTCGGGGATGCGCTCCTGCATGCGCATTTGATTGGCGTACCTGTCGGCCAGCTCCCCGTTGGTCAGCTGGAAGGGCTTGCCATCCCGGCGGCCGGCGAAGGCGCAGAAGAAGTGTTCGCCCGTGGGCTTGGTGGAGCGGTCGAAGGCGATCATATCGGCCCAGATCTTATACACGTCGGTGCTGTTGGCAAAGTTCATCATGTCGGGAGAAAAGCCGCCGCAGGGGCGCATATTGACCTCCAGCGCCACCACGTCCCCCGCTTTGCCCATGGGCTGATCGCAGGTGAGGCGGAAGAACTCAAAGTGCACAAAGCGGCTGCGGACGCCGAAGCTCTTCACCGTCCGGCGGCCCGCGTCGCGCACGTCCTCGGCCAGATCCTTGACGATGTAATACAGGGAATTATCGTTGTTGTTCACGATGTCCATGATGGAGTTGGGCGTCACGTTGCCCGTCTCAAAGATGGGATTCCCCCGGCTGTCGATGATGGCGTCGTAGCTGTTCACCTCGGCGGTGACGAACTCCTCCATGATATAGCGCACATCGGGCTCCTTGTCGTGGAGGAAGGCGCCCAGTTCGCCCTGATCGTCCAGCCTGTAGGTGTGGCTGGCGCCCACGCCGTTGTCGGGCTTGACGATGACGGGAAAGCCCACCTCGTCGATAAAGCCCATGCAGCTGTTGAAATCATCCACGATATGGTAGCGCGCCGTGCGGATGCCCGCCCGCTGATAGTATTCCTTCATGCCGCTCTTGTATTTGATGCGGGCCAGATCCTCCACCTGCCAGCCGCTGGTGATGTGGAAATCCGTGCGCAGCATGGCGTCGCGCTCCAGCCAGTATTCGTTGTTGCTCTCCAGCCAGTCGATGCGGCCGTAGCGATGGATAAAGAAGGCCACGGCACGATAGACCTCGTCGTAGTTTTCCAGGCTGGACACCTTGTAATATTCGTCCAGGCTGCCCCATAATTCGCCGGAAAGCTCCTCATAGGGCTGATCGCCGATGCCCAGCACCCGCAGGCCGTTGTTTTTCAGCTCCCGGCAGAAGCGCCAGTAATTGGTGGGAAAATTGGGGGAAATAAAGATAAAGTTCTGCATGTTCAGTCTCCTCTTCAGTCCAGCAGATGGGGCGCGTGATACTGCACCTGCTTGTACCACCAGTCCCAGTCATGGGCGCAATCCTGCCCCCATACGTCCACCCAAATGTTGATTCCCTTCTGGCGGCAGATGTCCGCCACCCGGAAGGTGGTCTCCGGCACCTCCCAGGGACCGGTGCCCACGTTGATGATGCCCCGGTGCTCATTGTACAGGCGGATGTAGGGATGGTCCTTTGCCATGCCCGCCAGATAATCCACGGGACTGTTGAGATATACCAGGTCGTCCATATAATCGCCAAAGCCGTAGCTGGCGGTGTAAATGCCGCTGAGGGCCAGCAGGCCGTCAAACAGATCGGGCCGGCGGAAGAACAGATTGACCGCGTGGGTGGCGCCCAGGGAGCAGCCAAAGGCGATGATGCCGGGAACCCCGTCCCAGCCGTTGCGGCGGCGGGTCTCATCCTGGATAAAAGGCGCGATCTCGTCAAAGATGAAGCGCATCCACTGCTCGTGGCGCTCGATGCGCCAGCGGGCGTCCCCCCAGGCGTTGCTCCAGGTCTCCTGGTCCAGGGTGTCGATGGCGTACACCGTGCAGCGGCCGCTGTCGATCCAGGGAGCCCACACGTCGGTCATATGGAAGTTTTCAAAATCGAAAAACCGCCCGTTCTGGCAAGGGATGAACAGCACGGGCCGTCCGCCGTGGCCGTAGGCCTTCAGCTCCATATCCCGGCCCAGGGCGGGACTGTATTCCTTGTAGTAGCGGGTCTCCATCAAACATCACTCCCTGTCGTAAAACAAAGTCTCCATGAAAAAGGGAATCTGTTCTTCCCAGCAGGCCTCGCAGTGATCGCCATTGGGGATGATGCGGCTGCTCAGATACACGCCCCGCTCCATCAGGGCGCAGGCGGTATCCATATAGCATTGCAGCATGCCCGCGTGGTTGCCCATCTCCCGGGAGCCGTAATCCATATACACCACGGTGCCGGGCGCGTACGCGCTCTGGCGGATCATGGGACCCATGCGGCCCTGGGTGAGCCACACCGAGGGCGACAGCGCCGCCGCCCGGCTGAACACGTGGTTGTAGGCCGTGA
Organism: uncultured Eubacteriales bacterium; assembly: GCA_902764185.1. Classification (GTDB taxonomy): domain Bacteria; phylum Bacillota; class Clostridia; order Christensenellales; family Aristaeellaceae; genus SFMI01. Next base: position 4,301 of record CACWUV010000034.1, on the reverse strand, counting down.
CGGCGAAGAGGCTCATGAGCCCGCCCATGCTGCTGCCCGCGATCCAGGTGGCCTCCCGCTGCGGCAGCGTGGGATAGCGTTCATCTATAACGGGCTTCAAAACCTCCACCAGCCAGTCCATGAACTTCTTTCCCCGGCCGATGACCCGGCCAAAGTGTTCGTCCGTAAAGGTGAAGGGCGAATACTCGCTGAGCCGTCCGTGGGGCGGACGATGGTTGCAGTCGATGGCCACCACCATCAGGGGCACATGGTTTGCATCCAGGTATTCCCCCATCCCCCAGCTTTTGCCGTAGGTGGCGTCCTGGTCAAAAAAAACGTTGTGCCCGTCGAACATGTAGAGCACGGGATAGCGGGCCTCCGGGTCCTCCTCCGCCGCTTCGGGAACGTAAACATACACGGTGCGCGGCTTCCTGCCGGTGATGGGCTGAACGGGAATTCCCCATTTTTCAATCATACAAGTACCATCCGAGAAAGGAAAATTGTGACGTCTTCAGTTTAGCACAGCCAAGGGTGGGTTACAAGGAAAAACGCGGAAGAAATTGCATTTTTTGCGTATTTACGCCGAAAAATCACCGCTTGGGCATATGGGCCAGGGCGGTGGCCACGTTGATGGCCTGGTCGGAGCAGCGCTCCAGATCCGTGCACATATCGGTGAAGATCACGCCGCCCAGAGGATCGCAGGCGGTGGTCATCAGGCGGTTGATGTGATTCTGCACATACTGCTCCTCCATGTCGTCCACCCGCTGCTCCAGCGCCTCGGCCTTCGGCAGAAGAGAGAAATCCTCCTTCTCAAACACGCGCATGGACACATCCAGCGTTTCCAGCACGGCGTCGCCCATGGCGCGCAGTTCCTGCATGGCGGCGTTGGACATCTGCGCGCCGGCGTTTTTCAGCTTTTCCGCGAACTCGATGATGTTTTCCGCGTGGTCGCTGACGCGCTCGTAGTTGCTAACCACCTGCATCATCTTGGTCAGGCGGAACACATCCCGGTCGCTGAGGTTCAGGCTGCGCAGCTGCACCAGCTTATCGCCGATGGCGTGGTTCAGAAAGTCCACGGTCTGCTCGTTGGCCTCCACCTGCACATACAGGTCGTTCTTCGTGGGATCAAAGAAGTATTGCAGCGCGGTGTCCAAATTGTCCCGGGCGATGCGTCCCATGCGGTTGATCTCCAGCATGCCCTGGCGCAGCGCGATGACGGGCAGGTTCTTTTCGGCGTTCACCAGGTAGACCAGCCGCTGCTGCTCCTGGGTGCGCTGCTCGCTGGGCAGCAGCGGCAGGATGCGCCGGCTGAGACGCACCAGCAGATCGGAAAAGGGCAGCATGACGATCACCGCGAACAGGGCGAACAGCGTATGGGTGTTGGCGATCTGCCGGGCCACGTCACGGGGCGACAGGCTGCGGATGGCGTCCAGAATGGCCGGGAACAGCGTGATCAGGGTGATCAGCAGCGCCGCCCGGATCAGATTGAAAAACAGGTTCAGCAGCGCCGTGCGCTTGCCGTTGCGGTCCGTGGTCAGGGAAACCAGCAGGTTGGGCGTCACCGAGCCCACCGCCGCGCCGATGACCAGGTACACGCACTGCTGGTAGGACAGAAGCCCCTCCACCGCGAAAGCCTGAAAGATGACCACCGAGGAAGAGCTGCTTTGCAGCAGCGCGGTGAAGGCAACGCCAAAGAGCACCGCCACGGCGGGATTATCCATGGTGGACAGGAAGCTGATGAAGACGGGCTCGTCGGCCAGGGCGGAAATGGAGGCTTTGATGCTCCCGATACCCACGAACAGCATGCCAAAGCCCAGGATAATGCTGCCGATATGCTTTATCGTGGACTTTTTGGCGAACAGGTTCATGACGCACCCCGCAAACAGCAGCAGCGGAGCGAAGGCCGTCAGGTTGAAGGCGGTGATCTGGGCCGTCACCGTGGTGCCGATGTTGGCGCCCATGATGACCCCGACCGCTTGGCTCAGGTTCATCAGCCCCGAATTGACAAAGCCGATGACCATCATGTCCGTGGCGCTGCTGCTCTGGATCAGCACCGTTACCAGCACGCCGATGAGCACCGCCGCCACGCGGTTGGTGGTCACCCGCTCCAGGATGCCCCGCAGCTTGTCCCCCGCCGCGTTTTTGAGGCCGGTGGACATGGCCGTCATGCCGTACAAAAACAGGCCCACGCCTCCCAGCATGGAAATCATTTCCCAAATCGTCATTTTTATTGTTCCTTTATCAAGTTTTGCTCCGGCGCGGAGCGATATCAGTATATCAGAAAGCGGGAAACGGTTCAATAGAAAATGCTCCTGCCTTCATCAGAAAGCAGGAGCTGTATCGACTTTTGTTTTATCTCGCAGCCCGTTCCCGCAGCTTGCCCCCGATCTCGAAGGCCAGCTTGTCCCCATGGTAGCCGGAGAGCTGGTAGGCCAGGTCCTTGCGGATCAGGTGCAATGCCACCTGCTGGCCGGGGGTGACCTCGGCGTTGTAGTTGAGGATCATGCTTTCGGGCTGGTAGTGGCGCATGGTGTCGATGCCCAGGGCGTTACACAGCCAATCGGCATAGCGGGTGTTGTTCACGTGGCCGTTGACGTCCAGGTCGGTATATACGGGGTCGTAGATCGTCACGGTTTCCTCGCCCTGCAATTGCCCCACGGTGGCGGGCAGCTCCATGGGCGCGGCCAGGTCGCTGTTGTCCGGCAGCAGCGCGGCAATGTCCCCCGCCGGAATGGTCTGCCGGGTGTGGATGTCCATCAGCAGCCACAGGGTACCGGCCTTGCCAATCACCTCGCCCGCGGCGTCCTTGAACAGATAATACCGGGGGAAGAAGCGCAGGCGCACGGGTTTATGGAAGGTTTGCACGGTGACGGTCTCGCCCAGGTTGGGGTAGCGGGTCATCTGCACCTCGCTGCGGGCCAGAATCCACACCACGCCGCGCTTGAGCAGATCATCCCGGCCGCAGCCCAGCAATGCGCAGTGGGCGCCGCTGGTCTCCTGCATGGCGGTGAGCAGCGCGCTGGGCCGCCATTGGCCGTTCACGTCGCAGTCGCAGGTGCGCAAAAGAATGTTTTCCTGATAGCTTTTCATAATTATCGCCTTCTTACACTGTAATTTCGCCGGAGACAATGCGCCGGTAATCCTCCAGATTTTTGGCCAGCAATTCGGGAATATGCAGGCCATAGGGACAATGCCGCATGCACTTGCCGCAATGCAGGCACCCGGCGATCTTTTCCATCTTGGCCTGCTGATCGGGCTCCAGCCAACGGGCGGAGGGCGAGCGGCGGATGAGCTGGATCATGCGGGCGCAGTTGTTGATCTCAATCCCCGCCGGGCAAGGCATGCAGTAGCCGCAGCCCCGGCAGAAATCGCCGGACAGCTCCTGGCGGTCGGCCGCGATCAGGGCGCGCATGTCGTCGGTCAGGGACGGCGGATTGTCCATATAGGACAGGAACTCCTCCAGCTCGCCCATCCGCTGCACGCCCCAGATGGGCAGCACGTTGTCAAACTGGCTGATGAAGGCGTAGGCCGCGGCGCTGTTGGTGATGAGGCCGCCGGACAGAGCCTTCATGGCAATGAAGCCCACATTGTTTTGCTTGCACAGGTTCACCAGCGCGATTTCCTTTTCGCCGCTCAAATAGCTGAAAGGAAATTGCAGGGTGTCGTAAAGGCCGCTCTCCGCCACCTCCTGCGCCACGCCGATCTTGTGGGCCGTGGCGGAAATATGCAGTATCTTGCCCTGGCGCTTGGCCTCCAGCATGGCCTCGTACATGCCGCTGCCGTCGCCTTCCCGCCAGCATTGGTCCACGCAATGGAACTGGTAAATATCAATATGATCCGTGCGCAGATTGCGCAGAGAGGTTTCCAGATCCCGCCGGAAGCCCTCGGGGGTCTTGGCCATGGTCTTGGTGGCCAGGGTGTATTCTCCCCGGCGGCCCGCAATGCTGCGGCCGATCTTTTCCTCGCTGTCCGAATAAGCCCGGGCTGTATCGATGAAATCCATGCCGCCGTCCAGGGCGCGATTCAGTATTTTGCCCGCTTCCTCCATGCTGACCCGCTGGATGGGCAGCGCGCCAAAGGCGTTCTGCTCCGCCGTGATGCCCGTGCGGCCCAGGGTGATCCTTGCCATGCGTTTATCCTCCTGTAAGGTTTGCCTCTCGGGAATATTTTACTATTTTATGACCGCCGCGTCAAGAAAGCGAAGATGGCAATCGTACAAACAATGAAGAGATTTGATATAGATAATATAAGATCCTTCGACTTCGCTTACGCTCCGCTCAGGATGACATGATTGGGTTGTTTTTTCCTTGTTTGTTGGCTTT
>CACWUV010000033.1 GCA_902764185.1 uncultured Eubacteriales bacterium | reverse complement strand
CCATATCACACCCGCTGGAAATTGCAATGTCAGCGGCGGCGGGCCGCCGGGATAGCCGAAGGCCACCTCGATCGACCTGGGGCGGAACTGACTTTGCACCGCGCCCTTGGTGAAGGTCCAGGCCACCCGCTTGCAGATGCCGGTATAGCGCCTGGCCTCTGCTCGGGCGCGGGCGGTGTCCGTCATGGCGCTGTCGTTCCATTGCTCGGTCAAGGGGCGCAGGGCAGCTTCCATCATGCTGTCGCATTCCTTGCGGGTGATGCGGGGCCACTGGGGATTTTCGGGCAGGGCGCGGGTAAAGCCCTCCATGGCCGCGTGGAAAAAATTGCCCCGATCCCGGGGATCGATGCCCCATTCCTTCTGTTCCTGAGGCCGCAGACCGTATTCCACAAAATGGCTGTAGGGGCAGGCGGCGTAGCTTTCCAGACGGCTGACGCTGACGATGCGCTCGGTGAATAATTCCTTGGCCAGCGCCGCGGACAAATGCTCCTCCGGCGCGGTGTCCTGCATGCTGCGGATCAGCTCCAGCGCCATGGGTCGGTATTCGGGGCTTTGCATCAGCCAGCGCCAGGCGTTCAGCCATTCGCCCGTCAGGGTGCCGCTGCGGATGCGCAGGCCGACCTCGTCCAGGGCGGGCAGGGGAGCCAGAGGATACAGACCGCTTTCCGTATCGGTGACGCTGCCGTAGACCATCATCCGGGGAAACAGCCGCCGGATGGCGCTGATCACCGCCGCGGGCCGCTGGGCCGCGCCGCCCTGGGAGGCCTGGGCGTAGCTCAGATGCAGTTCCTCTGTGGGGGAGCACAGGGCCTTCCATACGTCCAATTCGGCCATCAGGTCCCGTTCATCCGCACCCATGCCCAGGTAGGCGTGCAGATCGGCGCAGATGCTGTCCTTTTCCTCAGCGGAGAGCAGGCCGTTTTCATGGCCTTCATTGATGCTGCTGTCCAGCCCGCAGACAAATACAGCCCGGGGCTCCACCGGGATCAGATTGCCGATCAAGCCCACGCTGACACAGCCGTCCGTGGGCGGCAAAGCGGAAATCTCATTTTCCAGCAGGCCCGCTTCCAGCAGGTTGACCATGGCTTTTGCGGGAATGCGGGAGCTGCCCGCGATCTCGTGCAGCTGGTCAAACAGCGCCAGCAGCCGGCCCCACACCTGCCGCGCGCGCAGCGCCGCGGCGTCCATGCGGGCTTCCATCAGCCTGTTTTCCTGCTCCAGCAGCCGGGCGTATGCACCGCAGGCGATCAGAAATTCGATGGGCGCCTGCAGGGATTCCGCGCCGGTGCGGGCTTCCCGCAGGTCGTCCTGCAGTTTTTTTAGCAGGGGTATTAGTTTGCTCCGGGCTTCCTCGGGCACCCGGCGCTCTTCCTCTTCTCCCCGGGTAAAGGGCATGTGCCATCGGGCGCCGCTGATGCCGTAGCGGGCCGCGTAGTTTTCCAGCAGCCAGCAATCCTCCTGCGTCAACGGCGCGTAGCCCGACTTCAGCAGCGAGAGCACGTCCTCCCGCCGATAGCCGCCGGATACGCAGCGCAAAGCCGTCAGCAAAAGCTGGGAAAGCCCGTGATATTGCAGCGGCGCCTTGCGGGAAAGATAAAAGGGGATGCCGTAGCTGCCCAGCACGGCGTCCAGCACCGCGCCATAGGCGTCCAGACTGCCGCAGAGCACAAAGATCTGGCCGGGCTCCATGCCGCGCCGCAGCAGCAGGGTGATCTGCTGGGCGATCTCCTGCGCCTCTGCATAGGGGGATGCCGCCTCGAAAAGGGTGATGGCAGCGGGGTTCTTTTCATAGGGCACAGGCGATGGCACCAGCAGCTTTTGTTCCAGATATCGGATCTCCTCCGGCGCGCTGAGCGGCGTCGGCGCGCTCCACAGCCATTCCCGGCGCAGTCCGGCCCGGCGCAGGTGGGCGCGCAGCCGCTCGGCACTGTCCCGCACGGGCTTGAAGCAGTCGCCGTCCGCCGCCTCCTCCCGGTCCATCACCAGATACACGTGGCATTCCTGGCAGCAGCGGGTAAGCGTGCACAGCAGACGGGAAAAATCGTCCGTAATCATATCGAAACCATAGACGAACACGTCGCTGCCGTTTACCACGCCGGACTGGGGGATGGCCTCCATGGCCCGCACCAGCACATCCTCGCCGTCCACATATTTGCCTGCCAGAATGGCGTCATAGGCGGTGTAGAGGGCTGCCAGATCGCTGACCTTGTCCTGATATGCGCCTTCCGGCAGGCTGGCGGCGTATTCCGCCAGCTGATCCGGGCTGATTTCCGCCCGCTTCATGTCGGCGATCCATTCGCCGCTCTGGCCCACAAACCCCCGGCGCTGGGCTGCGCGGGCATAATATTTCAGCTTTTTGCCCGTGTCCAGCAGCGCACGCGCCATGGCGATGTTCTTGCCGTTGGCATCGATGCGCGCGCGGCCGCCGCTGTATTGCTGAAACTGCCGCTGCACGAATCGGCTCAAAGACAGCACTTCAATATCAAAAAAGCCGGGCAGATGCAAGCCGGAAATCAGGTCGCGTTCCGCCTGCAGGGTATATTGCTCGGGCACCAGCACCAGGCAGCGGATGTCCTGCTGTCTGGCCGCGCCTACGGCCGCCAGCAGCTCCGGCCACAGCCTGCGGGTCCTGCCGCCATGGATCGTCAGCAAAAGGCATTCCTCCTTTGCGTTTATTGTAACACGGCGCAAAAAAAGAAGCAAGAAGCGCGTCAAACGTATGATCAGGTGAAAAAAACCCGAAAATAAGCATTTGCCAAGGGGATATATTGTGCTATAATATATTTTGTCTCTATATGCGATTCTTTGTGGAGGATGTGCCGTGCAGGCGCGTTGAAACTATGAGAATTCTTGTGATCGGCGACGGCAAGGTCGGCCATACCCTGGTGGAGCATCTGGCCCAGGAAGGCCATGATGTGGTGATCATCGACAGCAATGACGAGGTGCTGGAGCGCACCCAGGATACCCTGGACGTGATGTGCATCCGCGGCAACGGGGCCAACGCCCAAACGCTGATGGATGCCGGCGCCAAGAAGGCGGACATCATCATCGCCGCCACCGCCAGTGATGAAACCAACATGCTTTGCTGCCTCATTGGCAAGCGCATGGGGGCCAAATATTCTATCGCCCGCATCCGCGACCCGGAATACAACGAAAGCCTGAGCATGCTGCGCCATGAGCTGGATATCGATATGGCCATCAATCCCGAACGTGCCACCGCCGTGGAGATCGGCCACCTGCTGCGCTTCCCCTTTGCGGCCAACGTGGAATCCTTTGCCCGGGGCCGGGTGGAAATGGTCGGCTTCCGCGCCCAGGAGGGCGATCCCTTCATCGGACTGCCCATGAAAGATATATCCCGGGAGCTCAAGGGCATTCCTCAGGTGCTGTACGCCCTGGTGGAGCGTGAAGGCCAGGTCATGATTCCGGTGGGCGATTTCAGCATCCGCCCGGGGGATCTGGTGCACGTGGCGGGGGATTCCATCACCATCACCAATTATTTCCGTTATCTTGGCAAATCCTCTGTGAAAATCAAGGACGTGATGCTGCTGGGCGGCGGCCGTATCAGCTATTATCTGGCCCGTATCCTGGTGCCCACCGGCACCCGTGTGTCCATGATCGAAATCGATCAGAAAAAGGCGGAGCAGCTCAGCGAAGCGCTGCCGGAGGTCAACGTGATCTATGGCGACGGCACCGATCAGGAGCTGTTGGAGCAGGAGGGCCTGCGCCAGATGGACGCCTTTGTGACCCTCAGCAACCGGGACGAGGAAAACCTGATGACGGGCCTCTTTGCCGTCAAGCAGGGCGTGCCCAAGGTCATCGTCAAAAACAACCGGGTGGCCTATGCCGATCTCATCGGCTCCCTGGGCCTGGACAGCGTGGTCAGCCCGCGCTCCGTCACCTGCGCCAACATCCTGCGCTATGTCCGCGCCCGCGCCAACAGCGGAGAGGGGACCATGGTGGAAAAGCTGCACCGCCTGGTGGGCGGCAAGGCTGAAGCCCTGGAATTCACCGCCAAGGCCGGCGATCCCTATATCGGCATTCCGCTCAAGGACTTGAACCGCCACAAAAACACCCTGGTGGCCGTTATCGTGCGCCAGCGTCAGGTCATCGTACCCTTCGGCGGCGATCACATCGAGGCGGGGGACACCGTGATCATCATGGCCTGCGAAAGCGGCATCAGCGATTTGAACGAGGTTATCCGCAAATGAACAAACGACTGGTGATCAAGGTCCTGGGCGCTATCATGCTCATCGAAGCCCTGGCCATGCTGCCTTCCCTGGGCATCGGGCTGATCCACAAGGACCCGGGGGATGCCCGGGCCATGCTGTACAGCATGCTGCCGCTGGTGGCGGCGGGCCTGCCCATGTGGCTGCTGGCCAAGCCCAGCGAAAACAACATGCGGGCCAAGGAAGGCTTCGTCATCGTGGCGCTGGCCTGGATACTGCTCAGCGCCTTCGGCGCGCTGCCCTTCTTGCTTAGCCGCATGATCCCCAATTACATCGACGCGCTTTTTGAATCTGTGTCCGGCTTTACCACCACCGGCGCCACCGTGGTGACGGATTTTGCCAACCGGCCCCACGGCGTCATGTTCTGGCGCGCCTTCACCCACTGGATCGGCGGCATGGGCGTGCTGGTGCTGACGCTGGCTTTGCTGCCCCAGATGACGGGCCGCACGTCCCATCTGGTGCGGGCGGAAAGCCCCGGCCCCAGCATGAGCAAGATCGTGCCCAAGATGGGCGATTCCGCCAAGATCCTCTATCTGATCTACGCGGTATTGACGGTGATCGAATTCATCGCCCTGATCATCGCGGGCATGAGCGTGTACGACGCCGCCATCCATGCGCTGAGCACCGCGGGCACCGGCGGCTTCAGCACCTATGGAGCCAGCATCGGGGCCTTCAACAGCCTGGCCATCGAGATCATCATCACCGTGTTCATGGTGCTCTATGGCGTGAATTTCGCCCTGTATTATCACGCGCTGATCGGCGACTGGAAGACCATCACCAAGAGCGAGGAGCTGCGCTGGTATCTGGGCATTTACCTGTTCTCCGTCGTCTTTATCACCATCTTCATTTCGCCCATGTACGGCTCGGTGGCCAAGGGCATCCGGTACAGCGCCTTTGAGGTGGCCAGCCTGGTATCCACCACGGGCTTTGGCCTGGTGGATTTCAACACCTGGCCGCAGGCCGCCAAGGCAATGGTGCTGATCCTCATGTTCCTGGGCTCCTGCGCGGGCTCCACTGCGGGCGGCATGAAGACCATCCGCGTGGCCCTGCTCTGCAAGATCGGCGTGCGCGAGGTGCGCCGCACCTTCCAGCCCCGCAAGGTGCAGGTGATCCGCTTTGAGGGCAAGGGCGTGGAGGAAACGCAGCTTTCCCAGATTTCCGTGTTCTTCTTTGTCTATCTGGTTTTGATCCTGCTGGGCATGCTGCTCATCTCCCTGGAGAACCGCTTCGATATGCAGACCAATTTCTCCGCGGCGCTGACCTGCGTCAGCAACGTGGGCCCGGGTTTTGGAGCTATCGCCAGCGACTTTGCGGGCTACGGGCCTTTTGCAAAACTGGTGCTTTCCATCCTCATGCTGGCGGGCCGTCTGGAGATGTTCCCCATCCTGGTGCTCTTCCATCCGGCCATCTGGCGAAAAGGCTGATTTCTAATGGAAAATTCATTTGATATGCCAGGACAGCTGTGATATAATTCCAACTGTCGGACGTCAAAATGATTGTTTCGGACGCTTGTTTGTATGTTTGGACGCTTTCTCCTTGAACAGAGGATAAAGCATCTTTAAAATTGTGGCATCATGATAATTGGAGGAGAAGCCAATGCCGCAGAAAAAGTCCTATCGCCGCCGCAAGAGAGGTCTGTCCGGGGCGTTTATCGCCATGGGCATCGTCAGCCTGCTGTACAGCGGCTTCTTCCCGCTGTTCCGGGTCTTTGACTACGTGGTGCTGGCCGCCGTGATGGGCATCATCGGCAAGGTCTGGCGCTCTGCCAGCCAAAAGGCCCACGAACAGGAAGACGCGGCCTATGAAAAGGAAGAGGAAGAGCGCATGCGCGTCCAGCAGGAAAAAGAGGAGCGCGAGCGCAAGGCCAAGGAGGAGGCTGCGCGCCGGGAGGCGGAGAAAGCGCGCGCCACCACCGGCGACGCTGCCGTGGACAGCCTGATCCTCAAGGGTCAGCAGATGCTCCAGCAGGTGCGCGCCGAGAACGACCGCCTGCCCGATCCCGAGATCAGCGCGCAGATCGACACCATCGAGAGCATCGCCAATCAGATCTTCAAAGCAGTCATCGAGCAGCCCAAAAAGGCTGTGCAGATCCGCCGCTTCATGGATTATTATCTGCCCACCACCCTCAAAATGCTGGTGGCCTATCGCCGCATGGAGGAGGGCAACGTGCAGGGCCAGGCCGCGGATACCGCCCGCGCCCGCATCCGGGATTCCCTGAATCTTGTCATCGAAGCGTTTTCCAAGCAGCTGGCAAAGCTCTATGAGAACGACGCTTTGGATATAACCACGGATATCGACGTGATGGAAACCATGCTCAAGCAGGACGGCCTGATCGACAGCGGCCTGCGCGTAAGAACTTCCACTGGGGAGGAGAAGAAAGATGGATGAGATGAAAGTACCGGTTTTGTCCCTGAACACCGACAGCAACGCCAAGGTAGCCTTGGAGCAGGCCGTAGCCCAGCTGGAAGCGCCCACGGCGCCTGAGGCGGACGCGGCGGTGGCTGCCGCTCTGGATGACACCTTCACCGAGGAGGAGCGCAAAGAGATCGAGCGTTTCGCGGGCACCATTGACGTGACCAATCCCGATCACGTGATGCTCTATGGCGCGGACGCCCAGAAAAAGGTGTCCGATTTCTCCGATACCATCCTGGCCACGGTGAAGAATACCGATTCCGGCGAGGTGGGAGACATCCTGACCAAGCTGATCACCGAGCTCAAGGGCTTTGAGGGCGTCAGCGAGCAGCCCAAGGGCCTGGCCAAGCTGTTCTTCAGCGCCAAAAAACAGATGGCCGCCGTGCAGGCCCGCTATGACGTGGTGTCTGCCAATGTGGAGACTATCGCGAGCAATCTGGAGCAGCATCAGGTGCAGCTGCTTAAGGACGTGGCCATGTTCAATCAGCTCTATGACAAGAATCTGGAGTACTTCCGGGAGCTGACCATGTATATCGCCGCCGGCGAAATGCGCCTGGAGGAGATCCGCAACACCGATCTGGCCGAGCTGCGCAAGAAGGCCGAGGCCACTGGCGACACCATGGACGCCCAGAACGCCAAGGATCTGGACGATCAGTGCGACCGCTTTGAAAAGAAGCTGCACGACCTGAAATTGACCCGCCAGGTAGCCTTGCAGATGGCGCCCCAGATCCGCATGCTGCAAAACAACAACGCGCTCTTGGTGGAGCGCATCCAGTCCACCCTGGTCAACACCCTGCCGCTGTGGAAAAACCAGATGGTGCTGGCCATCGGCCTGTCCCATTCCCAGCAGGCCATGAAGGCGCAGAAGGCCGTCACCGACGCCACCAACGAGCTGCTGCGCAAGAACGCTGAAACCTTGAAGCAGGGTACCCTGGCCACCGCCCGGGAGGCCGAGCGCGGCATCATCGACATGGAGACCCTCACCAAGACCAACCAAGATCTCATTGACACCATCACCGAGGTGCAGCGCATCCAGGCGGAAGGCCGCGCCAAGCGTCAGGAGGCCGAAAAGCGGCTGGCCGCCATGGAGAGCGAGCTGAAAAGGAAGATGCTCGAAAGCTGACGAAGGAGCGGATCAATGTCTGAGAATAATGCCGCAAGCGAAGAAAAAACCTTCGTAAAAGAAAAAAAGTCCCTGGACCCGCGCGTCGCTCTGGCAATTATGATCGTCATGGTGTGCTGCGCCCTGTGCATCGGGGCCAACAAAGCCTGGAAAAAGAACCGCGTCAGCGTGGACGCCGCCTATATCGCCTGGGAGGATAACATCCAGCAGCGGGTGGAGACGGCCTATAACCTGCTCACCGTGGCCGGGCGTTATTTGCCCGCGGAGGATGCGCAGCTTGCTTCCGTGCGCGGCGACCTGAAAACCATGGAAGCCGCCGATATGACGGACCGCGACAGCGCGGGGGAGACCTTTCTGACGGACGCGCAGGCGCTGCTGGCCAAGCTTGCGTCCAATCAGACCGTGCAAAGCGACAGCCGCGACAATATGTACGTCACCCTGATGCTGCCCCAGGCGGTGGAGCAATGCAGCAACAGCGCGGCCAAGGCGGCCTATAACGCCGCGGCCCAAAGCTTTAACGACGGCCTGCACAGCTTCAGCGGCCTGCTGGCCCGACTCACCGGCATCGACTTTGCGCCCACGTTGACTGTCAGCGCGTTGGAGTAAGGAGGCGGATAGATGATCAAGCGTTTTACTGCGCTGCTTCTGGCGCTGCTGCTCGTTTGCAGCCTGGCCTTTGCTCAGGCGGTCACCTATCCCGAAAACCGTGGGTCGGTCAATGATGACGCCGCCGTGCTCAGCGATGCCACGGCGCAGGACATCGATTTGCTCAACGGCCGCAGCGAGGTGGGCTTCACCGTGGTCACCCGCCATTTTCTGGGCGGCATGGACGCCCAGGAATACTGCGACGGCCTGTTTAAAGCCTGGAATTTGGGCAGCGATCAGGTGCTGCTGCTCCTGGTTATCGGCGAGGAGCGCTATGCCGCCACGCTGGGTTCCACGGCATCCAAGTATATTTCCGCCGAACAGCTGAACAGCATTTTTTCCTCCAAGCTGCGCCAGCCGTTTATTCAGCAGCGGGATTATGACGGCGCTGTGGGCGCATTCCTGCTGGAGACGGCATCTCAGGCTGCGCGGGCGACGGGCAAAACCTTCAATGCCTCCGGCCTGTTTGGCACCGCCCAAAGCGCGCCTTCATCCAGCGGCTCCTCATCCAGCGGCTGGACCAGCTTTTCCAACTGGACGGGGGATCTGTGGACCAGCTTCTTCTCCGATGACGAGCTCAACGATCTGTCCGGCCAGAATTACAGCCAGGATTATGAGTACGAAAACGACAGCGGATTCAGCGTCAGCCGCCTGATCCTGATCCTGGCGGTGCTGTTCATCATCATGCGCAGCCGCCGCAGGCAAGGCAAAAACGGCCTGGGCATCCTGGGCTGGGGCACCGCCGGCATGGCGGCCCGCGAAGCCATGAAATTCACGCATCATCGTCGGCGCTGAGACATCGTTTTGGCCCAGTCTGCACACACTGCATACAAAAGAACATGTAAGGAGAGAACCATGGCCGAGCGTCAGGCAACCATCACCTATTTTCATCATTCCGGCTTTTCCGTGGGCTGCGGCGGCACGCTGCTGGTCTTTGACTATTGGCGCGGAGAAAGAAACGAGGTGACCGGCGGCCTGGCGCTGAGCGAAGCCGATTTCAAGGGCTACGACCAGGTTCTCTTTTTCGTGTCCCACGAGCATCCCGATCATTATGATCGGGTCATTTATGATTTTCAGCATCTGAATTTCGTCCATTATATTCTCTCAGCGGATATGCCCGCCGAGGCTCAGGGAGACCGCATGGACGTGGGGGACAGCCGCACCTATGGCGATGTGACTGTCACCGCCTATGCCTCCACCGATCTGGGCGTATCCTTCTATGTGGAAATCGGCGGCCTGCATATCTTCCACGCGGGCGATCTCAATCTGTGGCACTGGCGGGAGGAAAGCACCCTGCGCCAGATCACCCAGGCGGAAAACCTGTTCTACGCCGCGGTGAAGCCCCTGATCGGCAAGCCCATCGACATCTGCATGTTCCCGGTGGACCCCCGTATGGGCGGCATGTATGAAGCCGGAGCCAACCACTTCATCATGACCTGCAAGCCCCATGTGTTCATCCCCATGCACTGGCAGGGACGGCCGGAGATCGCCACGGATTTTGCCCGCCGCTGCCGCACCAAGTACACCGAGGGCCTGGCGCTTACCACCTGCCGGGAGCGGGCGGTGATCACCTTCGACAAAAACAGCATCAACATCCATGTGTATCTCAGCGCCGAGCAGGAGGATATGCTCCGCCGCCGTCAGCGCAGCACGGAAAACGAGGATGTGGTGCAGCGGGCTCTGTGGGCGCTGGAAAAGGGCGATCCATTTGCCGAGTCCGATCTGCCCGTGGACAGCATCAAGACCTCCCAGGAGTAACCCATGCAGCTTCACAAAAATCAGCAGCTTGAACTGACCGTCGATTCCTTCGGCGCGCAGGGAGAGGGCATCGCCCGTTGGAACGGCATGCCCGTTTTTATTCCGCGGGCTTTGCCGGGGGAGCGCGTCCGGGTGCAGATCGTCAAGGCAGATAAGCGTTTTGCCTTTGGCCGCGCGCTGGAGATCTTGACGCCGTCGCCCGACAGAAGAGAGCCGCCTTGCCCTTATTACGTTCAGTGCGGCGGTTGCGTGTGCCAGCATATGTCCTATGAAGCCCAGCTGGCCTTCAAACGCAGCCAGGTGGCTGGCTGCATGCGGCATATCGCGGGAATTGACGTGGAGGTCGCGCCAGTGTTGGGCATGGAAGAACCCTGGCACTACCGCAACAAGATCTCCATGCCGGTGTCGGGGCAGATCGGCGCGCCTGCCATCGGCTATTATGCCCAGCGCAGCCATCGGGTGGTGGATGTGCAGCGGTGCCTGCTGTCCTGCGATGCGGCGGACCGCGCCTGTGCCGCTGTGCGCCAATGGATGGCGGAGCAGCGCGTCCCGCCCTATAATGAAGAAAGCCACACCGGGCTGGTGCGGCATATCATGACCCGCGTCAACCGGGCAGGCCAATTGATGCTGGTGCTGGTAATCAACGGCAGACAGCTGAAAAAGCAAAAGGAGCTCTTGGATCTGCTGCAAAAAGCGGTGCCCGAGCTGGTGTCCCTGTGCGTCTCTCCCAATGAAAAGCGCGGCAACGTGATCCTGGGGGACAGCTATCAGGTGCTTTGGGGCCAGGAACGCCTGGAGGATACGCTCTGCGGCAATCGCTTTCTGCTGTCGCCGCTGTCCTTTTTCCAGGTCAATCCCCAGCAGACGGAAAAGCTATACAATACCGCTCTGGATTTTGCCAATCTCACCGGCGGCGAAACGGTGGCCGATCTCTATTGCGGCGCTGGCACCATTTCTCTGCTGCTGGCTCGCCGGGCCGCTCATGTGACGGGCATCGAAATTGTGCCCGACGCCATTCGGGACGCCCGGGAGAACGCCCGGCGCAATGGCGTGGAGAACGTGGATTTCCTCTGCGGCCCGGCGGAGGACATTTTGCCTCAGCTGGTGGAAAAGGGCATGCGCCCCGACGTGGTGGTGCTGGACCCGCCCCGGAAGGGTGCGGAGCCCGCTGTGCTGCAGGCCATATTGACCTGCGCGCCCCAGCGGGTGGTCTATGTCAGCTGCAACCCCGCCACCCAGGCCCGGGATGTCAAAATCCTCTGCGCCGGCGGATATCAGCCCCAGCGCTGCCAGCCGGTGGATATGTTCTGCCAGACGGCGGGCGTGGAGACGGTAATTCTTCTGTCCCAACAAAAGCCTGATACCACAATCCGGGTTGGGATCGACCTGAAGCCTGAAGATGTGACCGCCGCGGAAAGCAAAGCTACCTACGCAGATCTAAAAGCCTACATCGAAGAAAAATATGGCTTCAAAGTCTCCAATCTGTATATTGCTCAGGCTAAAGCTGCTATGGGGATCAAAGAACGTGAGAATTATAATCTGCCAAAGAGTGAAAAGAGCAGGCAACCTGTTTGCCCGCCCGAAAAGATGAAGGCAATTCAGGAAGCACTTCATCACTTCAAAATGATTTGATGCAGAAGGAGTATCCGCGAGCCTACCTAACTTTGGAGACTGCTTCCTACGAAATATAACCAGGATATATGCAAATTCCGGACGATCGGTGCGTTCATTCCGAAATTAGCGGTGCAGTCATTCCGATGTAAACAGTGCAACTATTCCGGATTCCAGCGGCGGTGACAGTGCCAGTTTCTATGGTGTAGGCGCTGCCGTGCTGACTACAGGCGGCACCGTGAAGGTAGAACACTGTGTGATCGAGACAGATGCGGCGGGAGGTGCAGGCGTATTCGCCTATGGCGATGGCATAGCCTATGTGTCGGATTGCACTATCACGACCAAGCAGGGTACTTCTGGCGGCATTCATGTCGCAGGTGGCGGTACGCTCTACGCTTCTAATCTGACGGTAGTAACGGATGGCGGATCTGCTGCCGCGATCCGTTCAGACAGAGGCAGCGGCACGATGGTCGTGAACGGTGGTTCCTATACCGCCAATGGCTCCGGGTCGCCCGCAGTTTATGTGACGGCTGACATCACGATCTCTGACGCAGACCTGACTGCGACAGGCTCCGAGGCCCTTTGCCTGGAAGGCCTGAATTCCATCAAGCTATACAATTGCAATCTGACGGGCAATATGCCCGATCTCAGCCAGAACGACAACACATGGACGGTCATCTTGTATCAGAGCATGTCCGGTGACGCACAGATCGGCGAAGGTACGTTCCTGATGGAAGGCGGTACACTGACCTCGGAAAACGGCGGTATCTTCTATACCACCAATACTGACAGCGTGTTCACTTTGAGAAATGTTCAGATCATTGCCGCTGATGACAGCGAATATCTGCTGCGCTGTACAGGCAACAGCAACGCCAGAGGCTGGGGGCATTCGGGAAGCAATGGCGCAAATTGTGTATTCAATGCGATCGATCAGGTGCTGAATGGTAACATCGTTTATGACAGCATGAGCAGTTCGCCAATTGCTGCAAGTTGATAATCCATAGGCACGTCTCCTTCACATTCGCTTTAGGGACAATGATCATTGGGAGTCAGAGCTTTTGGCTAAACTCAACCTTGACCTGTTCGGGACCGATAACGGTAAAGAAGCGCACGCCTTTCTCCCAGAAAGGAAGATAACGGATGCCGTTTTCAGCGATCGCATATTCCATAGAAGAGACATGGGCATAAACCCGTTCAATATCGCTCACATCCAACGCAATGTGTTCGATCGCACCGGGTACATTCGCGGCATTTTCGCTCTGATAGGCTTCGAGTTGGACATTTTTCAGCTGCAGGAAGCAAACAGCCTGTCCTTCGTTTTCGGTTCTGTATACAGCACGAAAACCAAACGACTGGAAAAAGGCAATCATCTCTTCTATGTCTGATGTCGGAATACCAATGTGCTGCAAACCAGTGACCCATTCATTCAGCATAACCATCCTCCTTTCTGCGTGATCAGTCTTTATTCAGGCCATTGTAGAAGATAATGTTTTCTACCTTCAGGGTTCCTGTATTGACATAAACCTTCAGTTCTTTACCAGGCTTTTCGCACATGCGGGCATTCATGGCTACACCGTTCACGTATACAACGCTAAGATCATCGTCCACGATTACCGTTATACGATAGGGCTTTCCTGCTTCAAGCGAAACGGGACGGCTCATGCCACGGTTCATGAGAATGAACCATTTCATATTGGGCAGCTTATCAAATTCCACCGTGTTTCGGCCGGGCTTGAATTGATAGGCATATCCCAGATCGAGTTGTGAGTTTTCATACATCTTTATGCCAAAGGATTGAACACCCTCGCCGAAAGTGATCGTCATATCAACACGATAGAATGTGCCGGTATCGGTTACAATAACCCTTTCGTCGCTGCCGTCGACGCGACTGAGTTCAAAGTCCTCGACCTTACTGGCGGAGGCTATGAAGCGCTCGTCAAACATCTCCGGTAGTTTTACGCCCAGAGTTCCATCCGGCCGCTGATAGATCTCCTGCATCACAGCTGATCCACCCCAAATCCACATACCCAGGTCGCTATTATCAGTGCGGGTGGGATTCCAGCCGTAAATGTAGCGCTTGTCGCCTACTGCGATGGTGCGGGCAGCATAAAAGCAACGAGCATCGAGGCAGTCATCTGCAGGGGCGAGCCACGGACCGTGGATGCTTTTGGCCATACGGTAGCGTGTTTTGCGCTCATCGCAGTATTCGGAGAAGAACATATACCACCAGTCGCCAATTTTGAACAAATCCGGCATCTGGAGCATGTGGTACATGTTCGGCGCCCACAACTCGCCGGCAAAGGTCCAATGCTCCAGATCGTCAGAGGTTAGATAGACCATAACACCTCTGCGGTTGATGGGACCATGATCCCTCCTGCACGGCACGACCATCATCCACTTTTGAAATTCACCATTAAAAAACACATGAGGATCGCGATAAAAATGCTTCTCGTAGCCAGTGGGAGCCATCAACGAAAGCTCGGGGTGCTTTTTCCAATGTATGCCGTCCGTACTGGTCGCCATCATGATGATTTCACCAGGAACCTCGCTTTTCTTATATGCTCCACACTGGCCTGTGTAGAAAGCGCGGAAACATCCGTTTCCCCAAATCACGCAGCCCGCATACAAGCATTCCTCGTGCGTGTTTTTAGCGCCTTTTTTCAGCACCTCGCCAAAATCTTCAAAATTAACCATATCCTTCGAACGAGCAAGGGACCAGCCGAAGGGTTCGCCGTTTGGAAAGGGCTTGGGGATGCGGTGATCGCACTGATAATACATATAGAACGTACCGTCATGATAGCACGGCATGACATCTCCAACCCATGCGCCTTCAGGTCGATAATACAATGTATGCATGATGTACCTCCTATCACTTATTCAGCTGATCGTAGAAGCAGAGCGACTTTACCTGAAGCTGACCACCGTGTACATAGAGTTTGAGTTCACACCCGGGCTTTTCTGTCATGCGGGAACCGAGCGCCACGCCATCTACATACAGCATACAGATATCATCATCGACGATAACCGTGATATGATGGGGCTGTCCCGGAACGAGTTCGACCGGCCGTTCCAGATCGCGGTTCTGGCACAGGAACCAGGGATAGTTTGGCAGCTTGTCAAACACGACCGTTTTCTTTCCGGGCATGAAATGATAAGCATAGCCGCAATCACGAACGGGATTGTCATACATTTTTACGCCAAAGGCAAAGGTGCCTTCCGAGAAGCTGACATCCAGATCCAAACGGTAAAAGTCACCTGTATCCTTCAAAAGTACTATTTCATCGCAACCGTCGATACGGTTGAGCGTAAACTGACTCGGAAGTGTCTTGGAACTCTTCACAAATCGGGAATCCTGCAAAGTAGGCAAGTGTACGCTCAGCGTACCATCCGTTTTCTGGCGCAATTCGTGCACCACGGCGGTTCCGCCCCACACCCATTCGCTCAAATCATCGCCAGAGCGCGTGGGATTCCAGCCAAACAGATATCGAACGCCTTCGAACTCGATGGTGCGGGCAGCATACAGGCAGCGCCCCTCAAAGCAATCATCCTTCGGGGCGACCCATGGGCCGCTCAGGGATTTGGACATGCGATATCTGGTGCGTCTGCCGTCGCTGTATTCGGAGAAGAGCAGATAATACCAGCCGCCTATTTTGAACAGGTCGGCCATCTCGTGCATATAGTACATGTCCGGAGCCCACAGATCACCTTGGAATTCCCAGTGCATCAGATCGCTGCTGGTATAGTACGTCATACAACCACGACGGTTGAAGGGGCCCTCAGCGTGGCGCTGGGGCGTGATCATCCACCACAGTCCGTCCTCTTCATTATAGAAGACACCAGGGTCACGCAGGAAGCCCGGCTCATAGCCTTCGGGCTTTGGAATTTCCCATTCGGGATGTTTTGTCCAATGAATCCCATCGGGGCTGTTGGCAATCAAAATGAGCTCTGCGATCTGATCGGTGCCTACTGCTTGGCGAACGTGCGAAGTGTAGTAGGCCCAGTACTGTTCCTTAGAGTAAATGACGGTTCCGGCATACAGCCATTCCGTATGTCCAAGGCGTTCGCCAGTATGCAGTACTTCGCCAAAGTCTTCAAAATTGATCAGATCCTTTGTTTTTGCCAGCGACCAGCCAAAAGGAGGACAATTGGGAAATGGCACAGGGATGCGTTTATCGCATTGATAATACATGTAGATTTCATCCTTGCCGGAGCAAGCCATGATATCGCCCACCCAGGTGCCATCCTTTTGATAGTAGAACCGATGACTCATACAAATTTCCTCCTCACTGTATGTCAGAAGCCTTAACCCTTGACCGCACCTTCAGCAAGACCAGCCTGCATATATTTACCCAGGAACATATAGGCGATCAAAGTGGGAATAACGGTAACGGAAATAGCCGCAAAGGTCGGTCCCCAGTCAATCGTGCCTTCATCGCCAACAAAGGAATTCAAGCCCAAAACAACGGTGAGCTGAGACCTGGAGGAAATGAAGGTATAGGAGAAAATGAATTCATTCCATGAAAAGATTGCGCGCAGCGTTGCAATGGTAATGATGATGTTCAGGCACATGGGTACGACAACACTGATAAATGCCCGTGCAACGGAACACCCATCGATAATGGCTGCTTCAATCAGCTCATCCTCATAATTGGCAAAAAAAAAAAAAAACAGCTGCACCGAGAATGGAAGGCCGAAGGCAACCTGCGGAATGACCAGACTAGCGTAGGTATTAAGCAGCTT